>NZ_DAINNK010000030.1:32917-53471 GCF_036735925.1 Povalibacter sp. | reverse complement strand
CTGACTTTGTTCGATTCTTAACCGGACACTAGTGGGCTTTAGCCTGACTCTGAAAAGAGGCCGGCTGAAGCCGGCCCCACAGGAAGAGCAGGCAAGAAACCGGCTACGCCACCGAACGCGTATACCCGCCGGATATCGCCGCAATCCCCTTGCCCATGACCGTGCGCCACACCCGGTCGAGCTGCGGCGCGAACTTCGGATCGTGCTGCGCCACGGCCTTCATCAGCGCGTCCAGCCAGAACCTGTAGAGTTCGGGTTCGATGTCGAGCTTGCCGTGCGAGTGCGAATCGGACAGGCGATTCACCTTGCCGACACGACATACCCTCGCAAAAACTGACTCATCCCTGCCGTCATCGGCCGCCGCGACGCTCGCTGGATAAGGGGATTCCCGGGCTGGACGGGGCACAGCACATAGGGGGCGGCCGCTGCACTTCAGGACGATGATCGGCGCACACGGCGTCGGCGCATGATCGGATCGCCCATCGCGGCAGAGTGTCGCGGACCATGCACTATTCCAGCGGCGAGCTGATGTTTCATGTGCTGCTGGCAGCGGCGCTGTCGGTTCTCGGCGCATGGCTCCTGGCGTGGCGTTTTCGCGTGGCGATGCGCAGGCTGATGAGTCGCCCGGTATCGGAGAACGTCGCCGCACCGTCCGAGACCATGGCCGCACTGCCCGCGCAACCCGCGCCGCGACCGGTGAGCGCCGCCGACAATCGTCGCGACGGCTGGCGCGTGGCCTCGGCGCTGATCGTGCTGTCGGCGCTGATCGCACTCAGCAGTGCCGCGCTGCAGCTCGCACTCATGCGCGAGAACCTGCTCACGCCTGCGCGCACGCTGGCGCTGGCGTTCGTATTTTTCTGGCCCGTCATTCCGGTGCTCGCGCAGCTGTGGCGCTGGTCGCGGCTGCGCATGCTCGGCGTGCTGTCGCTGTGGTGCGTGGTCGCACTGGCCGTGATCGTGTGGCGCCAGACCGACCCCAACCCCGCTCAGGCAGCGATGTTCCTGGCATCCGAAGTCGGGCCGACGATTCTCCTGATCGCGCTCCTGTGCATGGGAAACGCCACGCGCGCCATCGCGCCCGTGCTGCTGCTGCCGCTGTTCGTCCTGGTGTCCGTGACCTCTGTCGGCATCGCGTTGCTCGACAGCTTCATTACCCATGATGCGTCGCATCTGGCGACGATGATGCCGCTGGATGAATCGCCGATCGGCCTGGCGATGCAGGTACTGGTGGCGCTGTTCTTCCTCATCGCGCCGTGCGTGCTCGCCTGGTGGCCGCTCAAGTGGTTCGCGAGAAGAGTCGCCGCCGCGTACACGCGCGCGTGGCTTTCCGAACTGATGATCCTGTTCACCGCGGTCTGGGGCATTGCCCTGCTGGCGCGTGCGCTGGGCTGGATGTCGACGCCCGGGTTCGGCGCAGCCGTGATGCTGTCGCCGCTGCTATGGATTCCTGTCGTCATGCTGATGATGCGACGGTGGCGACGGCCTGTCGGCCGGCCGCCCACGCTGCTGGTGCTGCGGGTCTTCCAGCGCGACCGCGCCATGCGCGCGCTGTTCGACCACGTGATCGAACGCTGGCGCCTCTCCGGCAATACCGTGCTCATCGCCGGCACCGACCTGCTCGAACGCACGCTCGATGTCGATGACATCCTCAACTTCATCGATGGCCGGCTGGCCGAGCGGTTCATTGCGGACGGCGCACAGATTCCGGCGCGCATGGCGGCCTTCGACTTCGATCCCGACGCCGAGGGCCGCTACCGCATCAACGAGTGCTATTGCCACGACACCACCTGGCGCGAAGCGCTGGCCGCCCTGCTGGGCCGCAGCGACGTCGTGCTGATGGACCTGCGCAGCTTCCAGCGCCGCAACGAAGGCTGCAGTTTCGAACTGGGCGAACTTGCGCGCGCTCCCGGCCTGTCGCGCGTCGTCGCGCTGACGGATGCGCAGACCGATCTGGCCGCGGCGCAGGCCGCCGCTGCCGCCGCGCCGCCTGGCCGCTTTCACTGGCTGACAGTCGGCGAGATGACCCGCGTGCAGCAGCGGGACGTGCTGCAGGCACTGTTCGTCACGTCGGGAACTCCGAGTCTGTAGGTCAGGCTTCAGCCTGACTCTGATCAAGAGGCCGGCTAAAGCCGGCCCCACACTCGAACAGCACGTGCTGCGCGGTCAGCAGTACGAGCAGATGCAACGGCAGTTCGACGATGCACTGCTGCATCCCGCTCATGTACTCGTTGCAGAACAGGTGGATGGCAAGGTTCGCTGCCGCGAGCAGCGCCAGGGCGCAGAGCTCGCCCAGCCTTTGCGGGCGACTGCGAGACCGGCGGCCGCGCTCTCGTCCAAGGTGAACAGAGGACTTCAAGGCGACGTAGCTCATGGCCTCACTATGGACTTCTCAACAGCGGAATCCGAGCAGCGCGTCACATGGCCGCGGGCCGGCCGGGGATGCGTCGCAGATTGCGCTTCCGCCTGATGCCGGCGGCGGGCGCCGCCTGTCGGCAGACGCCGGCTCAGGCTTCGGCTGGCGTCTGCCGGCTGCGCAGCGGCAGTTCGGGAATGAACATCATGATCAGCACGCCGAGCACCACGATCCACAGGGCGCGGCTGAGCATGTGGGTGATCGAGCCGGAGAACGCCGCCCGGGTGCCTTCGCCGATCTGTTCCACCAGCGTCTTCGAGTACGCAGTCATGGCCTGTTTCACGGCGGCGAGCGTCTGACGGATCGCGCTGTCCGCCTGCGCGTTCTCCTGCGAGAGGATCGAAGCGCGGAACATCGGGATCACGCCCTGCAGCGATTCCGAACTGCGCAGCGCGCGATCCGGCAGGTTCGCCAGATGGGTCCTGAGCGACGCCGGCAGGCTGTCGTCGGCCAGCAGTTCATCGCGACCGGCTTCGCCTTCCCGCAGCCGGGCCTCGACACGATCGGCCTGCGCTTCGAGCTGCCGGCGCACGCGTGCGCGGATGCCGCCGTCGCGCAGCGATGCCTTCAGCGCCTCCGGCAGGCGCGGTTCGCCGAGGATGTCGGCGACGGCCTCTTCATCGCCCGCATAGGCGCGTTCGATGACGGCGAAACGCGCCGCGAGTGCGCGATCGACGCTGTCGTGGATGTGCTGCTCGTTCATCGCCTGGCTCTGCGCACGACTCAGATCGATCTCCTGCGCCGTGCTGCCCGGCAGCAGCGGCAGATGCTTCGGCAGCTCGTCGTGCAGGCTGTGGCTGAGGAACGTGCCGAAGATCGCGACGCCGACCGTCGAGCCGATCTGGCGGCTGAACTGGCTCATGCTGGAGGCGACGCCGAGTTCGGTCAGCGGCACGGCGTTCTGGATCACCAGGCTGAACAGGTTCTGCGTCGGCCCGAGACCGATGCCGGTGATGGCCAGCCGCCAGGCGAGATCGCGCGACGTGGTGTGCGGCCCAATCTGCGACAGCAGGATCACGCCCACGATGAGCACGAGTCCGCCGCCGACCATGAAGGGTTTGTAGCGACCGGTGCGCGTCACGAGCCGGCCGCAGATCGTGCTGCTGAGGATGAGCCCGGCCATCAGCGGCAGCAGCGCGAAGCCGCTCTGCGTGGCATTGATGCCTTGCACGACCTGCATGTACAGCGGCATGAACATCACCACGCCGAGGAACGCCATGCTGACGACGAAGGCAGCGAGCACGGCGACCCGGAAGGTGTGAATCCGGAACAGGTGCAGCGGGATGATCGCGTCCCTGGTGCGCGACTCGACCCACAGACAGATGACGAGCGACACGAAGGCCGCGGCGAACAGGCCGGTGATGCGCGGCGAATCCCACGGATACGTGGTTCCGCCCAGCGTCAGCGCCAGCAGCAGCGGCGTCACCGTCGTCACGATCAGCGCGGCGCCGAGATAGTCCACGCGTCCGCCGCCGCCGTGCCTCAGCTTGGGCATGCGGTACGCCACCATGAACAGCGCCAGCAGGCCGAGCGGCAGGTTCACGTAGAACACCCAGCGCCAGCCGGCGACTTCGTGATCGAGCAGCGTGACGGTGCCGTGATCGGTGAAGAAGCCGCCGATGAACGGCCCGATGATGGTGGCGAAGCCAAACACCGAACCGAACAGGCCGAACAGCTTGCCGCGTTCGCGCGGCGGAAACAGGTCGCCGATGATGGCGAACGTCATCGACATGAGCGCGCCGCCGCCGAGCCCCTGGAGGGCGCGGAAGATCACGAGCTGCATCATGCCGCTGCCGAGCACGGGCAGATCGCCGAACTCGCCGCTCAGCCCGCACAGCGCCGAGCCGGCGAGAAACAGCAGCACGCCGACGATCAGGATCGGTTTGCGTCCGTACAGATCGCTGAGCTTGCCGTAGATGGGCACGGCGACGGTGGACGTGAGCAGATAGGCGGTCGTCACCCACGCATACATGTTCATGCCGTGGAGCTGCTCGATGATGCGCGGCATCGCCGTCGAGACGATGGTCTGATCGAGCGCGCTGAGCAGCAGCACCACGGCGAGCGCCCAGAGAATCAGCCGCCGTTCGGCGGGCGTCACGGAAACGTCGGTCAAGCGGCGTCCTCAGCGCGTCGCGTCCGACGCACGGTTCGTGGGCTCAAGGATTACGCGGCCGTAATGCTTGAGTAGTGAATCTGGAGCACGACGGGGCGCGCGGAACGATAGCCGAACAGGCCGGCAAAGGCGACGCACGGATTGCGGAACAACCTTGACTGGTGGCTCGATCTCGCAACCCCCCAAAGAAGAATGGCCGCAAAGAAGCGCAAAGAACTCAAAGTGAGAGAAAACGGAATTTCCTTCCGAGGCTTCTCTCCGAATTCTGTCTTTGCGAGCCTTGTGCCTCTTTGCGGCCATTCCTCCCTGCAACCAACCGCCGCCCTGCCGCATCCAATCCCCGCAGCCAGGGAAAAACGCCTCGCCGCACCGCACTGCCGCCTGGTCGCAGGCACGCAAACTCCCGGCCTGAGCCGCAGTCAAATCGCCACCTTTCAGACTGGCCCGAGAGGAAACTGTCGTGCGCCTCATCGCCGCCTCCATACGCAATCCGATCGCGGTCGGTGTGGCCGTGCTCCTCGTCTGCCTGTTCGGTGCCCTGAGCCTCAAGGAACTGCCGCTGCAGCTGTTTCCCGACATCGAGCGGCCGACGATCTCGATCTTCACCCATTGGCGCGGTGCATCACCGGAGGAAGTCGAGGCGGAGTTGCTGGAACCGCAGGAACAGGTGCTGCAGGGATTGCAGGGCGTCGAAGAGATCAACGGCAACGCCGGCGCCGGCGGCAGCGAGGTCTTCCTGACCTTCGCGATCGGCACCGACATGAAGGCCGCGCTGGTGGACGTCATCGGCCGCATGAGCCGGCTGCCGCCGCTGCCGCGCGACGTCGATCGTCCGGTCGTGCAACTGGGCGGTGCCGAGGGCGATTCGAACCAGCAGCTTTCGTTCTTCTTCGTGCAGCTGCTGCCGGGCACCGAAGGGCCGATCGAGCGCTACCGGCGGTTGATCGAGGATGTCGTCAAGCCGCGCATCGAAGCGGTGCCCGGCGTCGCCAGCGTCGAAGTCCAGGGCGGTCCGCCCGATGACGTGCGCATCACCGTCGATCTGGCACGCGCCGCAGCGCTCGGCATCGGCATCAACGACATCGCGCGGCAGGCCGCGAGCGCGACGAATGTGTCGGCCGGTCAGCTCGACGTCGGCCGCCGTCAGTATTCGTTGCGATACACGGGTCGTTACGACGCCGCAGAACTCGGCCAGCTGGTGCTGGCGTGGCGCGACGGCCAGCCCGTGCGCATGGCCGACGTCGCCACCGTCGAACTGCGGCCGCCGGAGCGCCAGTTCTTCTCCTATCAGAACGGCAATCCGGCCATCGGTCTGCGCATCATTCGCGCGCCCGGCGCAAACGTGCTGGGCACGCTGGAGGAAGTGAAGGAAGTCGTCGCCGACCTGCGCGACGGTCCATTGAAAGCACGCGGCCTCGGCATCGAACAATCCTTCGATGCCTCGCTGTTCATCCGTCGCGCCGTGAATCTGCTGATCGAGAACCTGGTCGTCGGCGCCCTGCTCGCCCTCGTGTGCGTGTGGTGGTTCATGCGCGACAAGCGCGCCACGGTGCTGATCGCGACGACCATTCCCGTGTGTCTGCTCGCGACGTTCTGCGCGCTGCATCTCGCCGGACGCAGCATCAATGTGATCTCGCTCGCCGGTCTCGCCTTCGCCGTCGGCATGGTGGTCGAAGGCGCGATCGTGGTCTGCGGCAACATCATCCGCTTGAAGGAATCGGGCATGCCCATCGGGCAGGCGGCGCATGACGGCACGGCGCAGGTCGTGCCGGCACTCTTTGCTTCCACCACGACCACCATCGCGGTCTTCCTGCCGGTGCTGTTTCTCGAGGATGTCGAAGGCCAGATCTTCGCGGACCTCGCGCTCACGATTTCGATTGCGGTCGCGTTCTCGATTCTGGTGGCCGTCACGGTCGTGCCTGCTGCGGCGGGGCGCTTTCTCGGCAGTCACGGCCAGAACTCCGGCTACGGCGCCGGCTGGCCGCGGCTCACCGACTGGGTCATCGACAAGACGCGCACGCGCCGGCAGCAGCTCACCTGGGTGGGCACATTGCTGGTTGCGCCGCTGCTGCTCGCCTGGCTGATGCTGCCGAAGCTCGACTACCTGCCGCCGGTGAAACGCGCCGCGATCGATGCGTACTTCAGCTTCCCGCCGGGCATGAGTCCCGAGACGGTCGACCGTGAAATGGCCGGCACGATCATCGAACGCATGCAGCCGTACATGACCGGCGAGAAGGAACCGAAACTCAAGAACTACTACATCCTGCTGTGGCCAGGCGGCGGCACGCTCGGCGCACGCGTGATCGACGACAGTCGCATCGGCGAACTGGAACGCATCGTGCGCGACGAGATCATCGTCGGCTTCCCGGACACGCGCGTGTTCGCCAACGAAGGTGAACTGTTCGGCGGCGTCGGCGGCTCGGCGCGCTCGGTGGCCATCCACCTGCAAAGCAGCGATTCCGCTGCGCTCTACGCAACGGCCGACGCGGGTCGCAAGCAGCTCGAAGAGACGTTCGTCGGTGCGAACGTGCAGTCGTTCCCGAGCACCGACGTACAGACGCTCGAACTGCGCGCCGAACCGAACGATCGGCGTATCGCGGAAGTCGGCTGGGACCGCGCCTCGCTCGGCACCATCGTGCGCACGCTCGGCGACGGCGCGTGGCTCGGCGAATACTTCGACGGCCAATCGCGGCTACCCATCATCCTGCGCACCAATGTCGGCGAAACGCCGGAAGAGCTTGCACAGGCGCCGCTCATCACACCCTCGGGCGAGATCGTCTCGCTCGGCGAACTGGTGCATCTGGAAACGGCGCTGGCGCCCGAGCAGATCCGTCGCATCGATCACAACCGCACGGTCACGCTCACCATCGATCCGCCGCCGACGCTGTCGCTGGAAGACATGCTGGCAAAGATCGAATCGGACATCGTGCCGTCGCTGCGCGCATCGCTGCCGTCCGACGCCAACATCCGTCTTGCCGGCAGCGCCGACCGGCTCGACACCATCATCTCGACCATGGGCATGAACTTCCTGCTGGCGCTGCTGGTGCTGCTGCTCCTGATGGCGGCGATGTTCCAGTCGCTGCGCGATGCGCTCATCGTCGTGCTCACCGTACCGCTGGCGCTGGCCGGCGGCGTCGCCGGCATCCGCGCACTGGGGTTGTTCGCCTTCCAGCCGCTGGATCTGCTCACGATGATCGGCTTCATCATGATGATCGGCATCATCGTCAATCATTCGATCCTGCTGATCGACCGCACGCGCGACGCGCTGAATCACGGCCACGATCTGGAAACCGCGCTGCGCATGTCGCTCAACCAGCGCCTGCGCGCGATGGTCGCCAGCACGCTCACCGGCGCGCTCGGCGCCCTGCCGATGGTCGTGAACCCCGGCCCCGCCAGCACCATCTACCGCGGCCTCGCCGCGGTGAACGTCGCCGGCGTCATCGTCAGCATGGTGTTCTCGATCGTGCTGCTGCCGAGCCTGGTGCGGCTGTTTTATGAACGCCGCGAGACGGTGCTGGCGGCGGCTTCTGCGCAGCATGCGTGAGAGGAAGACATTTCACACGGAGATCACGGAGTTCGGAGATGAGAGAAGAGAGATTTCCACGGGGGACACGGGGAGCACGGGGACAAGAGAAAAACTCTTCTGTTCCGAGCCCCGTGCTCCCCGTGTCCCCCGTGGAAATTCTTCTTCCTCTTAACTCTGTGATCTCTGTGTGAAATCCGGCTCCTTGAAGAGGACTTGCGAATGAGCATGAGATATGGAGTTGCACTGTCGATGCTTGTGGCGTCGACAGCATGGGCGCAGGCGCCTGAGGCACCGGCCGTCGTCGTCGAGGTCGCGAAGGCGAATGTGGCGCGCGTGGCGCCGCGCCGGTGGGTGCCGGGCGGGGTCGTGAGCCGTAACGATGCGAAGCTGGCGACGAGTGCGGCGGGGCGGCTCGACTATGTCGCCGAAGTCGGCACGCGCGTGCGCGCCGGCGAGCGCGTCGCGAAACTGGAAGACGAAGCGCTGCGACTGCAGGTGGAGGACGCGAAAGCGGAGGTCGCTCGTATCGAGGCGCAGCGCTCCATGTCGGAACGGCAGCTGCGGCGCATCGAGAGCCTGGCCAACAGTTCGATTTCGCAGACCCAGCTCGATGAAGTCCGTTCGCAGCTCGCAGTGCTCACGGCGCAATTGCAGCAGGCGCAGGTGCGACAGCGCGCCGCGCAGCACGATCTCGGCCAGACCGAAGTCCGTGCGCCGTTCCCGGGCATCGTCACGGAGCGGCTGGCACAGCGCGGCGAATATGTGACGACGGGTGCCTCCATCGTCCATCTCGTGGACACGGTGCATCTCGAAGTGCGCGCGCAGGGACCGCTGTCGCTGGCCGGACTCGTGAAGCCCGAGATGGAGTTGCCCGTGCGTGTCGCCGGTAAGCAGTTTCCTGCGAGTGTCCGCACCGTCGTGCCGGTGGGCGAAGATCGCTCGCGCCAGTTCGAACTGCGGCTGACGCTGGCCAACGGTGCGCTCAGCGTCGGCACGCCGATCGAGATCGGACTGCCCGAACGCGAAGCGACCGACGCGCTGGTGGTGCCGCGTGATGCCATCGCCGAACGACAGGACGGCAAGTACCTCATGCGCGTGCGCGCCGACGGCACGGCAGAACGGGTCGCGGTCGCCTCCGTCGCCAGCGACGGCGATGTCGTGATGATCCGCGGCAACGTCGCGGCCGGCGATACGGTCGTCGTGCGCGGCGTCGAACGCCTGCAGGACGGCCAGCGGGTCACGATCCTGACGCGCGAAGCGGCCGTGACTTCGCCGGGCGGCAGCTCGCAGGCGCTGTCGCGCTAGTGTGGGTCAGGCTTCAGCCTGACTTCATTGAGGATTTTCTGAGTCGATCGCCTCTGGTCCGATCCCCTCCTCCGCACAATGGGGAGAGGGTTAGGGTGGGGGCCTCTTACTGTGGGGCCGGCTTTAGCCGGCCTCTTTCAGAGTCAGGCTGAAGCCTGACCTACAGAAACCCATCCTGTCCTCCGCTTCGCGGAGGAAGGGACGCACGATTCAATCGCATCTCCACTAGGGAGCAGGAAAGCTGATGGCCAGGCGGATGTCCTGCGCCGTGCTGCCGCTGATCTGAATGACTGGCTTGCTGCCGGGCTCGAGCGCGAACTCGACGCTCTTGCGCAGCAGTTTGCAGTCGTGGCCGCCGGTGTGCTGCACGGACTGCAGCGGCCGACCCGCATTGGTCACATCGATCCACGCGGCTTCATCGAGCGTGACCCGCATGCGCGCGGCACGTCCCGCATCGATGCGGAACAGCCCGGCATAGGAGCCGTCGGCGACGGTGATTTTCTCCGGCGCCACCGCAAAACGTACCGCGGCTTGCGGCTTCAGAAGCGCGGCGTACAGCGTGTCCGCCTCGATCTTCGTCGGCTCGGCGCCGGAGGACCCTTCGATCTTCCGGGGATCCGTCGCAAACAGCTTCAGCTCATGGTCCAGATTGAACCGGAATCCCGTACATCCCGAGACCATCGCCGGTATCAGACTGAACCCCGCCATGGTGAAGGCGCGGGACGCGTCCTCACTGCGCAGAAAAGCAAGGAACGATTGCGCGTCGGTGCCGGCCACGCGGGTTGCCGCCACGGGATACGTGATCGGCGGGTGCGAATTCGCCGGGAACGTATCGACGATCCTTACGCGCGGCTCCACGGCCGCATCGGTGGCGTAGACGATGCCCAGCGGCGTTTCGCCGCGCGCGACGTACATGAGTGCCGCGCGAACGTTCTCGGCGCCGACGAGGCGCGGCTGTACGGCCTGCCACAGATTCAGCGACTGCAGCGCCGCCTTCGCATAGCGTCCGGCGGGAACGGAATCGGGATCGCCGGTCGCCAGACGTCCCTGCTTGCCGAGCGCGGCGATCAACGGTGCGTCCGCAGCAAGCTTGAGGGTCACCGGGCTGGTGCTGGGTGCAATCAGGACCAGGCGATTGCCCAGCAGGTTGCCGCGCGACTGCGTATCGATGAGGTTGCGCTGCGCGAGGTAGTCCATCCATTCCTGGTCGGCGGAGAAAAAAACGTCGGCGCGGGCGCCGGACTCGATCTGTCGCGCCAGCGCGGAACTCGCCGCAAACGAGAACTTCACCGGCACCCCGGACGCCGCCGTGTATTGCGGCCCGATCTGCTGCAGCACATCGGTGAGCGAGGCCGCGGCAAACACGATGAGCGGCTGACGCGTATCTGTTTCCGCTGCCATTGCCATCTGCGACGACAGCAGCAGCACTGCAAGCAGCATTCGACGGGTCAGGGTACGTACCATGGTTCGCTCCATTCGTTATGCATGATTGTCTATAGCGCACGTTGCGCTGGCAAGCGATAGACTGATCCGGCGCTCGTCGGAGGTATCGATCGTGGGCAAGCTGAAAGTGACATTCCGTCTGGATTTCGACGCGGAGAATGCGATCGGTCCCGGCAAGGTCGCCCTGCTGGAAAAAATGCGCGACTACGGTTCGCTGTCCCAGGCGGCGCGGGAACTCGACATGAGCTACCGCCGCGCCTGGCAGTTGCTGAGCAGCCTCAATCAGACCTTCCGCACGCCGCTGGTGCTGACCACCATCGGCGGCTCCGGCGGCGGCGGCGCGACGCTCACGAAAATGGGCGAGGCGCTGGTGTCGGCCTATCGCAGTTTCGAGAAGGACATGAATGCGCGGGCGCCGAAGCACTTCGGCGCCCTGCTGCAGGAAACCAGCGATCGCACCGCCGGCGTCCGCCGCTCGATCACCCGCAAGGCCGCCTCGACCCGGCGCGCAGTGCGCCGGCAGGCCTGATCAGTCGCCGCAGCCCCCATCGCATCAGAAGCTGATGCGCACCTTCGTGTAGAGCGAACGGCCCGGCTCGGGCAGGTTGTTGGCCAGTTCGAAGTACTCGTCGAACAGGTTGCGCGCGCCCAGCACAGCCTCGACATTGGCGAGCGGTTGCCAGCTCACCTGCAGATTCGTCAGCGTGTAGCGGCCGATGCGTGCATAGCTGGCCGTGGCGCTGCCGTTGACGTCCGTCCAGCGGTCACCGGCGAATTCGACGCTGGGCCGCACGCTCAGCGACGGCAGCGCCTGCCAGTCCAGGTAGACGAAGCCCAGGTGATCGGGCGTACCCACCGGCTTGAGATTCGCCGGCACCGGATCGTCGATCTTGCGCTGCAGGTAGCTGTAGTTCGCGCCGGCTCTCAGCTGCGGTGCAACCGTCCAGTCGCCGCTCAGCTCCAGGCCGTAGTGGCTGCCGTCGCCGACATTCTGCGTCTGCGTCAGCTGCGGCGCCGTCTGCACGATCACGGTCTGGATCATGTTCTGGATGTCGGCATAGAACACCGCCGCCGACAGTTGCAGGCCTTCTATCGGCTTCGCCTGCCAGTTCACCTCGTACTGCACGGCCCGTTCGGTGCCGAGATTCGGGTTCGGTATCGCCATGCCGAAACGCGTGCTGTAGCGCTCGAAGTTGTTGGGGAAGCGCGAACGCGAGGAGACGCTGGCGCCGAACTGCGCGTCGTCGGCGTAGTGCCACTGGAGGGCGGTCTGCCAGTTGAAGGCACTGTCGTCGCCGAGCGGCTGGTCGTACAGGCATGGCGGCGAACCGGCGATGCATGTCAGGCCCAGGCTGGCCGTCGGCGTACCGTATTCCTCGGCCCGCGTGCGCTCGTTCTCGTCGTAGCTGATGCCCGCGACCAGATCCACGGTGCTGCCCACCGCCCAGTCGTGCTCGAGTGCCAGCGACCAGGTCTTCTCCTCGCTGTTCTGCTGTGGTTCGGTATTCGCCTGGGGGGCAGTCGGCCGGTTGAAGTTGTATTCGCTGTGCCGGTCGCGACGCCAGTGGACGGCGGCGCGCGTCGTGCTGCCCTCGAAGAAGCTGCGACCCGTCTCCACGCTGCCGCCGAAGCTGCTGTCGTGGTAGTAGCTCTGGAAGCTGCGACCCTGCGACTGGCTGCTGTACGTGCCGTCATCCCAGGCGAACAGCGCATTGTCGAACTCGCTGTAGGAAAGCCGCGTCTTCAGATACGCACCGCCGGCGAACTCGGTATGCGACAGCCAGTAGACGCTCTGCACGTCCCAGCTCGGCCAGGTCCAGAAGTTGTTTGCCTGATAAGGCGCGCTGGCCGTGCCGCCGCATTGCGGGTTGTTCGCGCTGGTGGGGCAATTCTGCCGGCCGTCGGGCAGATAGAAATCCACGCCGAGCGGTGCTGCCTTTTCGCCCTGCTGCTTCGTGAAGCTCACCGTGTATTCGTCGGTCTCGTTCGGGGTGAAGGCGGCCTTCAGGTTGATGCGCGAGTCCTCGGTGGCCGAGCCCTGCCGCTCGCGTTCGCCCTGCGCGCTGGGAGGAGGCGTCACGCCGGGATTGAAAACCACCGGCTGGAAGTCCTTCGACAGCGACCAGCTGTCGCGGTCGAGCACGGTGGCGCTGGCCTGTGCGTACCAGAGATCCTGCTTCGTACCGACGATGGCCGTGCCGAACCAGCCGTCGTAGTCGGCGCCGCGGTCGAATGAGGAGCCGAGCTGGAACTCGGATTCAAATTCCTTGGTCGGCTTGCGGGTGACCAGGTTCACCGCGCCACCCATCGCGCCCGGACCGTCGAGCACCGACACGACGCCCTTGCGAACCTGCACCTCGCCCAGATCCGCGGTCAGGAAACGGTTGAAGTCGATGCGGTTGTCGGCCGGCAGGTAGACGCGAATGCCGTCGATCGACAGCGGTACGCGCCAGCGATCGAAGCCGCGCACGCTGATGTCGCCTTCGTTGCGGCGGCCGTTGGAGATGAAGTTGCTGGTGACGCCGGGCACCAGCTTCACGGCGTCGGTCAGCGTATTGCGATCGAAATTCCATATCTCGGCGCTGCTGACGGTGTTGTCCGCGACCGCGACCGCCGATTCCTGCATCCGCTGCGCCGTGACGGTGATGCGGCCGAGTTCGAACACTGCATCGTCGGCCGATGCGACGTTCTGTGCGGCGGCGCAAGCAAACAATGCGCCGGCGATTCCCGAATATCGATACTGCATGCTGTCTCGCTGTTTTTTCTGTGGTTGCGGGGATGCGACTTCGCGGCAGCGGGTCGCAATATCCGGAAGGATATAGCGGTGTCGCGGCAACCGCTATGTCCGTCTGTATATTCTGGTCGGGTGCCGCGCGGCGAAAAACCATCGGCGGTTGTCACCGCGGCGACGCAGCGGTTACAGTCGGCGCAAACAGTTCATCAGGAATCCTGATGCAAAGCCGTCGCCTCAAGGCGCGAATCATTTCGTCGCTGCTGCTCGCCCTCATCGCCATGAATACGCAGGCCGCCACCCAGGCTCGTGTCGAACGCTTCGACCCCGCGATCGATGCCATCGTCCCGCGCGTGTGGAGCCTCGAGCAGCTGGCCGAGGGATTCATCTGGTCCGAAGGCCCGGTCTGGATCGCCTCCGGCAACTACCTGCTCTTCACGGACGTGCCGGGCAACACGATGTATCGCTGGTCGCCGACGGAAGGGCTGAACGTATTCCTCAAACCCTCCGGCTATGCCGGCACCGAGACCGGCATCTTCCGCGAGCCCGGCGCCAACGGCCTGTTCCCCGACCGCGAGGGCTGGATCCTCATGGCCGACCACGGCAATCGCCAGGTCGCGCGCTTCGAGATCGCAACGAAACAGAAGACGCCGCTGGCGACACACTTCGAAGGCAAACGCTTCAACAGCCCGAACGACGTCATCCGCCGCAGCGACGGTGTCGTCTTCTTCACCGATCCGCCCTACGGCCTCGAAGGCCTCAACGACTCGAAGCACAAGGAATTGCCGTTCAACGGCGTATATCGAATCGACACCGATGGCAGCGTGCACCTGCTCGATCGGGACATGACCTTCCCGAACGGCCTCGCGCTGTCGCCCGATGAGCGCACGCTGTACGTGGCGAACTCGGATCCGCGCCGTCCGATCTGGATGGCGTTCTCGCTGAACGAACGCGGCGAGGTGCTCGACAAGCGCGTCTTCGCCGACTCCAGCGATCTCAAGGCGCCGGACGCACCGGGGTTGCCCGACGGCATGCGCGTGACGCCGGACGGCACGGTGTTCGCCACGGCGCCGGGCGGCGTGCTGATCATGGACAGCTCGGGAAAACGGCTCGGCCGCATCCGCACCGGCAGCGCCATCGCCAACTGTGCGTTCGGCGACGACGGCCGCACGCTGTACCTGACCTCGCATACCTTCCTGGCGCGAATCCGCCTGAGCATTCAGGGAAATCGCTAGCGGGCGCTGCGCTCGTTTCCCCGCCGGTCGCCCGCGCGGAATGCGGCCTTCGAAGAAAACCCAAACCTTCACAATTCCTTACGCGACCTGACTTTCACCTCGGCGTCGCGCTTCGATCCTTCTGGCACACTGCCTCGCACTGTCTCCGCCCGCATTGCAGTAACCAGAGCATCCCGCATGTCCCGATTCGATCTGATCGCCGTCGCCGCCGTCTATTCCCTGCTCGCCTCCAGTTCGTTTGCGCAGGCACCCGAGACAGCGCCTGCGCCGGCGGCGCCCATCGCCAACGACTATGCCGACGGCGACAACTGGCTGTGCCGGCCGGACCGTCAGGATGCGTGCACGATCGATCTCTCCACCACCGTCGTCGCCGCCAACGGCACATTGACGAACGAGAGCTTCACGTCGAACCCGAACGCCCCGATCGATTGCTTCTACGTCTATCCGACGGTCTCGCGCGACATCACCGGCAACAGCGACATGATCGCCGGGCCGGAAGAAAAGTCGGTCATCCGTGCGCAGTTCGCACGCTTCGGTTCGCAGTGCCGGCTGTATGCGCCGCTCTACCGCCAGATCACCCTGACGGCGCTGCAGGCCATGATCGCCGGCAAGATCATGCCGATGGACCGCAACCTCGGTTACAACGATGTCGTCGACGCCTGGAACCACTATCTGAAGAACGACAACAAGGGTCGCGGCGTCGTGCTGATCGGCCATTCGCAGGGCTCGAGCGTGCTGACGCAGCTCATCGCGCGCGAGATCGAAGGCAGGCCGGTGCAGTCGCAGATCGTTTCCGCGCTGCTGCTCGGCTGGAACGTCGCGGTGCCGGTCGGCAAGGATGTCGGCGGTTCGTTCAAGAACATGCCGCTGTGTCATGCGGCCACGCAGACCGGCTGCATCATCTCGTTCGCGTCATTCCGTTCGACCGTGCCGCCGCCGGCCAACACGCGCTTCGGCAAAGTGCCCGGCGACAGCATGATGTCGGCGTGCACGAATCCGGCGGCGCTGAAAGGCGGTCGCGCCGATCTGCATGCCTATCTCAGCGCCTCGCGCGCCGCGAATTCCTCCGGTGAGCCCGCGCCCTGGGTGACACCATCGCAGCCCATCAACACGCCCTTCGTCAGCGTGCCCGGCCTGCTGAGCGCGGAATGCGTCGCCAATGAGCACGGCTCGTATCTGGAAATCACTGTCCGCGGCAACCCCGACGATCCGCGCACCGACGACATCGTCGGCGACGTCGTGGCCGGCGGCCAGGTCCAGGCCGACTGGGGTCTGCACCTGATCGACGCCAACCTGACCATGGGCGACCTGCTCTCGGTCGTCGATCAGCAGTCGAAGGCGTATCTGAAGAAGAAGTAGGAGTTTCACACGGAGACCACGGAGACCACGGAGTAAAGATCCGAAGAGCTTCTTCTGTGGGGCCGGCTTCAGCCGGCCTCTTCAAGTGCAAAGGCCGGCTGAAGCCGGCCCCACAGGAAGAGAAACAAGGAATGGTTTTGTCTTCTTGCCTCTGTGTTCTCTGTGCGAAATCCTTGTCTTCTCCGTGATCTCCGTGAACTCCGTGTGAAATTTCTTCTGTCGCCGTAACGGTATACAACGCCGATCGCGGGTCCCGCCCGATTGAGAATTCCCCACGAATCGCATTACGGTGTCGCGGCTGACACCCCTGTAATTGCAGATCCCGAGGAATTTGGCGAATGTCCGTCGTGAATCCCCGCAAGCTTTCTGCTGCCCTGCTGTCCCTGCTCTGTCTTCCGGTGATCCTCATGAATGCTTCCGCTGCGACCGCTGCCGATGCGGTCAATCCCCAAAGCAATCCATTGCTGACCAAGAGCCCGCTGCCGTACGAGCTGCCGCCGTTCGACAAGATCCGCAACGAGCACTTCCGGCCAGCCATCGAGGCAGGCATGGCGGAACAGAAACGCGAGATCGAGACAATCGCGAACAGCCAGGAAGCCGCGACGTTCGAGAACACCATCGTGGCGCTGGAACGTTCGGGCGAACTGCTCGCGCGCGCCAACAGCGTGTTCTACAACCTGACCTCCTCGCACACGAATCCGGATCTCGAAGCGCTGCGCACCGATCTCGCACCGAAGCTGTCGGCGCATTCGGATTCGATCTATCTCGACCCGGCGCTGTTCGCGCGCGTCGCTGCGCTGTACGGCAAGCGCGCGTCGCTGCAGCTGGACCCGGAGTCGCTGCGCCTGCTGGAGCGCTATCACACGCTGTTCGTGCGCGCCGGCGCAAAGCTGTCGGAAGCCGACAAGACGAAGCTCAAACAGATGAACCAGCAGCTGTCGTCGCTCACGACCCAGTTCAGCCAGACGGTGCTGAAGGGCGTGAACGCCGCAGCGGTCGTGTTCGACAAGGTGAGCGATCTCGATGGCCTGTCGCAGGCGCAGATCGCCACCGCGGCCGAAGCGGCGCGCACCCGCAAGCTCGACGGCAAGTGGGTCGTGGCACTGCTCAACACCACCGGCCAGCCGCCGCTGGCGCAAATGACAAATCGCGCTGCACGCCAGCGCATCTACGAGGCGTCGATCCATCGCGGCTGGGGCGGCGAATTCGACACGACGAAGCTGATCGAACAGATCGTGGCGTTGCGCGCCGAACGCGCCGCGCTGCTCGGCTATCCGACGCACGCCGCCTATGTCACCGAAGATGAAACGGCGCTGACGCCGCAGGCCGTGAACAGGATGCTGGCGCAGCTCGCACCGCCAGCCGTCGCCAATGCGCGCGCCGAAGCGGCGGACATGCAGGCATTGATCGATGCGCAGGCGAAAGCGCGTGGCACGAAGCCCTTCAAGCTGGCGCCGTGGGACTGGGATTTCTACGCCGAACAGGTGCGCGCCGCGAAGTACTCCTACGACGAATCGCAGGTGCGTCCGTATTTCGAGATGAATCGCGTGCTGGTCGATGGCGTGCTGTTCGCCGCGCACGAGCTGTACGGCCTGAATTTCAAGGAACGCAAGGACCTGCCGGTCTACCAGGAAGACGTGCGCGTGTTCGAAGTCGCGAATGCCGACGGTTCGCCGCTGGGCCTGTTCCTCGTCGACTGGTACGCGCGCGACAACAAGCGCGGCGGCGCGTGGATGAACAGCTTCGTCGAGCAGTCGCAGCTGCTCGGCAAGAAGCCGGTCGTCGTCAACAATCTCAACATTCCGAAGCCGCCGCAGGGCGAGCCGACGCTGCTGACGTTCGATGAAGTGACCACGGCGTTCCACGAATTCGGCCACGCCGTGCACGGCCTGTTCTCCGACGTGCAGTACCCGACGTTCTCCGGCACCAGCGTGCCCCGCGACTTCGTCGAGTTCCCGTCGCAGTACAACGAAATGTGGGCGACCGAACCGCGCGTGCTCGCCAACTATGCGAAGCACTATCAGACCGGCGCAGCCATGCCGCAGGCGCTGATGGACAAGGTGCTGGCTGCCGGCAAGTTCAACCAGGGCTTTGCGACGACGGAATACCTCGCCGCCGCGATGCTCGATCAGTCGTGGCATCAGCTGCCGGCCGGCAAGACACCGAAAGCTGCGGACGCCGCCCGCTTCGAAGCCGCCGCACTCAAGACCGCGGGCGTCGACCTCGACGCCGTGCCGCCGCGTTATCGCTCGACGTACTTCTCGCACGTCTTCTCCAGCCCCATCGGCTACTCGGCCGGTTACTACGCTTACATCTGGAGCGACGTGCTGGCGCGCGACACGCAGCACTGGTTCAAGACGAATGGCGGCCTGACGCGCGCCAACGGCGATCGCCTGCGCGAGAAGATCCTGTCGAAGGGTTTCAGCGTCGATTCGCTCACGCTGTTCCGCGATTTCTACGGCAAGGATCCGGACATCGGGCCGCTGCTGGAGTCGCGGGGACTTGAGCTGGCCAAGTGAGGCGTCAGGATTCCCTCTTCCTGTGGGGCCGGCTTCAGCCGGTCATCTGAAGAGTCAGGCTAAAGCCTGACCTACAGCCTGACAGGAAGAAGAGTCAATCCGAATGACGCGGTTCTTCCTTGCGGCCTGCAGCTTCGCCTTCGTTCTCACCGCCTGCGCGCCGCTGCCGCAACGCGAATCGCGCGCAGCGCAGTCGAGCTACGGCTGCATGCAGGCAGCCTTGCGCGATCGACTGCCGCAGAGCCTTCCCGACGCCCAGACCCACTGCATCGCCGCCGGCCTCATCGCCCGCCACTGCAGCGTCACGGAAGCGGGCCTCGCCAGCCTCGGCAAGGAACTGCGCGATCTGTTGGGTCCTGGCGACGCGCAATGGCGCGACCTGGAGGCTGATCGCCGCGGCGTAGATTGCGCGCGCAGCGTCGACAGCGACGCCGGCCTGCAGGCGTGCTGCCTGCAGACGGCACCGCAGCCGAACCGGTAGACTCCCGCGTCAGGCGCGACTCCCGCCTGCTCATTCAATACACAAGGATTTCCCATGCGTCATTCCCTGCTCGCCGTCGCGGTGACTCTGGCCATCGTCGGCTGCTCTTCTCCCAGCGCGCCCGTCGGCGCGGCCGAGCCGAAGACCGAAGAAGACAAGACGTTCTATGCGCTCGGCGCGGCACTGGGCCGCAACGCCGGATCCTTCGATCTCACGGAAGCCGAACTCGAACAGGTGAAGGCCGGCTTCGCCGATGCCGCGCTCCACAAGGAGCCGAAGGTCGACGTGCAGAGCTACTTCCCGAAGATCCAGGAACTGCAGCAGAAGCGCGTCAGCGCGGCGGCGGAAGTCGAGAAGAAGGCGGGCCAGGAGTTCCTGGCCAAGGCCGCCGCAGAAAAGGACGCGAAGAAGACCGAATCCGGCCTGGTGTACTCGGTGATCACCGAAGGCACCGGCGCCTCGCCGACGGCCAGCGACACCGTGAAGGTCCACTATCACGGCACGTTGCCGAACGGCAAAGTGTTCGACAGCTCGGTCGAGCGCAACGAACCGGCGACCTTCCGGCTCGATGGCGTGATTCCATGCTGGACGGAAGGCGTGCAGTTCATGAAGGTCGGCGGCAAGGCGAAGCTGGTCTGCCCGTCCGATCTCGCCTATGGCGATCGCGGCGCGCCGCCGGACATCAAGCCGGGTGCCACGCTCGTGTTCGAAGTCGAACTGCTCGGCATCGAATCGCCGGCCGCCGCCAAGTAACTCACCGGGAAACTCTCGATGCGGGTCACGTCATTGCGCCGTTCCGTCTGGATGCTCGCAACTGCCGCGCTGCTGTTTGCAGGCGCGCTGCAGGCCGCACCGACCGCAGGCCGGGAGTATTCGAAGCTGGCGAATCCGCAGACACCGGAAACCCAGGGAAAGACCGAGGTCATCGAGTTCTTTTCCTGGGGCTGTCCGCACTGCTATCACTTTCATCCGCTGCTGGACCAGTGGGCGGCGAAGCTGCCGAAGAACGTGAAGCTCGTGCGGATTCCGGTGTCGATGGGTCATGCGCAATGGGGCCAGCTCGTGCGGGCCTACTACACGCTCGAAGCCACCGGCGATCTGGCGCGTCTCGACGGCGCGCTGTTCGATGCGATCCACAAGCAAGGGCAGCAGCTGTACAACGAGGACAGCCTCGCCCGCTGGGCGGTGAGCCAGGGCATCGACGAGGCGAAGTTCCGCCAGACCTTCAACTCGTTCAACGTCTCGACCCGCGCATCGCACGCGGAACGGCTGTCGCGGGACTACCAGGTGCAGGGCATCCCGCAGCTCGTGGTTGCAGGCAAGTACGTCGTGCTCGGCAACGACTTCAACCAGATGCTCGCCAACGCAACGCAGGTGATCGAGCTGGCGGCGCAGGAAGGCAAGTAAGAGTTCGGAATTTCACACGGAG
>NZ_DAINNK010000030.1:0-32817 GCF_036735925.1 Povalibacter sp. | reverse complement strand
TTCACTTCCAGTCCCGTCACGGACGAACTGACCATCGTGACGATGAACTTCGGCGTGTCGCCGCGGCGTTTGATCAGGACGTCTTCGCCGTCATCGACTTCGACGTGATAGCCCTCGCCCAGCGACGCCTTCAGTGAATCGCGCAGGATCTGCGCGGCGTGGTTCTCCCCCGTGTTTCGCGGGATCTTGGTTTCGACATCGATGGCGTCCTTGCCGGCCGGTGCGATGCGGAATGTGATGGCGCCATCGCTGTCCGACGTGTGATTGAGGGCGATGCGCCACTTGCTGACCGGCTTCGGTTCGGCGGCGTGGGCGGTGACGGCAAACAGACCGATCCAGAGCGATGCCGCCAGCGCGACGGCCCGATTGAGACGACGAATTTCCACGGCTCTCCCTCCTGCGTGAATGACTGGGCGCAGGTATAGGCAGGAACCGGGTTCCTGTCAGTACGTATGAAGGGCGGCGGGGGCTGCCTTTGCGCAGCGGATTCGCCTCTGCCTGTGGGGCCGGCTTCAGCCGGCCATCTGAAGAGTCAGGCTAAAGCCTGACCTACAAGCCTGACATTTTTCAGGCCGGCTAAAGCCGGCCCCACAGGCTCTCGATCAGGCGGCCGCCGGCACCGCGGCCAGCGGCTGCAGGCGCCGCCGGAACTGCGCGCGCAGCAGCAGCCAGCTGGTGACGGCCTGCAGGGTCACGGTCGTGACCGACAGGTACCACAGGTGCTCCACCTGGAACCACGACTGCTGCGACATCCAGATCGCCGGCAGAACGAACGTCAGCACGCGCGAGCCGGTGGCGATCAGCGCGGGACGGGTGTCGCCGAGCCCCTGGAACATGCTGGAACACGTGAAGATCACGCCCTGCGCAACGAAGTACCACGAGGTGATCGTCAGGAACGTCGCCGCGACCGAGCGCACCTCGGGCTCGTCGGTGAATCCCGCCACCAGCAGGGCCGGGCTCAGATGGATCAGCACCGTCAGCGTCGCCATGATGACGGAGCTGATCAGCACGGCCTTGCGGAAGGTTTCGCGCACGCGCTCGGGCTGGCGCGCGCCGAAGTTCTGGCCGGCGATCGGCCCCGCCGCAAACGCGACCGCCATCGCGGGCAGGAAGATGGATTGCATGACGCGCGAGCCGATGCCGAAGCCCGCCTGTGCGGTGGCGCCGAAATCGCGGATACACCAGTAGATGACGCCCATGAACAGGAACAGCAGCAGGAATTCGCCGCCGGTCGGCAGGCCGATCGCCAGCACGCGCTTCCAGGCATCCATGCGCGGCCGCCACTGCTCGGGATGGAAGCCGACGTACTTCTCCAGCCGCGCGAAATAGAACCCGAGCAGGCCGACGGCAGCGATGATCGCGATCGTGCTCGCCAGCCCCGCGCCCGCCACGCCCATCGGCTTGCCCGTGCCCCAGCCGACGATCAGTATCGGCGCGAGAATGACGTTGAGAATCACGGTCACGACCTGCGCCACCATCGTCGGCTTGACGATGCCCGTGCCGCGCAGCGCCGAGCCCATCGCCACCAGCGCGAACTGCGCCGCCATCCCGGGCAGGAACCAGTAGAGATAGGTGACGCCGGCCTCGATGGTCGCCGCATCCGCGGCCACCGCCTGCACATAGGGACGCGTCAGCGCATAGCCGCCGATCAGCGTGATGAGCGCGCAGAGCGCGGACAGCACGATCGACTGATTGAAGAACAGATTGGCCTCGGCCTGGTCCTTGCGACCGACCGCGTGCGAAATCAGCGCGACCGTGCCAACGCCCAGCACCTGCGTCAGGCCGATGACGATGAACATGAGATTGCCGGCCGCACCGACGCCGGCGATCGCCGCATCGCCCAGGCGCGCCACGAAATACAGATCGACCAGGTAGTAGAGCGTCTGGAAGATCATGCCGAAGGCGATCGGCAACGCCATCGCCACGATGTGCCGGGAAACCGGTCCCTGCGTCAGGTCTTTCACGAATCACCGCTGGAGTGCATGCACGGGGGAACGCCGCTGCCAGTAGTGACTGGCAGAAGCAGGCTGATCGAGCTGGAGTGCAGGGCCCCGACCCTGCCGGCGCATGACAGCATCCGGCACCGGCCGGAGTCAATCGAAGAACAGGATTTCACACGGAGATCAAGACAGGTGATTCTTCTGTGGGGCCGGCTTCAGCCGGCCTCTTCAAGTGCGACAGGCCGGCTGAAGCCGGCCCCACAGGAAGAGGATCGCCCTTCAGGTCTCCGTGACCTCCGTGTGAAACAGTCCTATTTGATCTCGTAGACCAGGTTCACGGTGGTCAGCGTGTCGGTCTTCTCGAAGCCGACCGGCGGATCGGTGTTGTGGCGCACCGAATAGCCCACGGCGAGCGCCAGGACTTCGGTCATCTTCACCTGCAACGAAAGATCGTTCTGATAGAACGTGTTGTCGGCGCCGGCTTCGACGATGAACTTGTCGATCAGCGTGGTGGTCTCGGTGAACTGGTGTTCGAAATCGAGCGTGCCGCGAAACACGATGTCGTCCTCGCGCGTGCCTTCCTCGATCAGCAGGCCCGTGTTCTCATCGAACGCATCGCGCGTTTCGAAGAACTTGTAACCGACGCCGGCCGTGCCGACGAACTTGGTGCGATCCGTGTCGATGAACTTGCGACCCAGACCGGTCGATACGGTCGCCTGATATTCGAAGCCGCTGAACTCGTCGTCTTCGTAGCGCGCCGCGCCGAACCAGAAGGTCTTCGGGCTGAAGTTGTAATCGGATTGACCGAAGGCTTCCCAGCGCTGCGCGGTCGTACCCGTATCGTCGGAAGCATAGAGCCCGGCGAGTCCGAACTGGTTCTTCCACTTGTCGCGCTCGTGAGCCATGTTGAGCTTGACGTTGGCCGTTTCCGTTTCGGTATTGCCGCTGGCGATGACCAGGCCAGCCTCCCCCTTTCCCGTCCAGTCGGCGTAGGCCGGCGTAACCGCCCCCAGCGCCAGCAAAGGCAACAACAGTTTCGAATGCATGAATCCTCCTCTTTCAACACCATTGCAGAGCAATGGTCACTTACATAACGGCAACATCGCTGCAGCCGGAATACGTAGATGCTACCCCGTGACAGTCGCGGTGCCGCCACTGAAACCATTATCCGGTAACATGCGTTCGTCCATTGAATCACGATGTCTGCACCTGATCGAACCGCCGGAACTCCCGGTACCTCCGCCAAGCAAGAGAACATGTACCGGGCCGTCATTGCACTGCTGGTTGTCGCCGCGCTGAGTTTCGCTGTCGTCGCCGCGACGCGACAGGAACCCGTCGAGAAGTCGGCCGAACGCTATCCATTCTCGCGCGACACCGTGCCGCAGATCGCCAGGCGCCTCGCGGACGAGTCGCATTCGCCGCCGCGGATCGACAGCGCTTCCCCGCTGCGACAGATCAGCTATGACCAGTATCGCGACATCCGCAACAACCCCGATGCCGCCATCTGGCGCAACGATCAGGTGCCCGTGCGTCTCGAACTGTTGCCGGCGGGCTTTCTGTTCCAGACACCGGTGAAGGTATCGATCGTCGAAGGCGGCGTGGCGCGCGACGTACGGCCCGGTCCCGACACCTACCAGTTCGGACCGTCGGTGAACAAGGCGCTCGCCGGACTCACGCTGCCGCTTTCCGGTTTCCGTCTGCGCGGCCACATCAACTCACGATCGGTGTGGGACGAGTTCCTCGTCTTCCAGGGCGCCTCGTACTTCCGCGCGGTCAGCAAGGACAACGTGTACGGGCTTTCGGCACGCGGCCTCGCGCTGAAAACGGCCAGCGCGACCGGCGAGGAATTCCCGCAGTTCACGCACTTCTGGATCGAGCGTCCTTCGGCGAACGCGGCCGGCGTGGTCGTTCACGCGCTGCTTGAGAGTGCATCGACCACAGGCGCCTACCGCTTCGCCATCGTCCCGGGCACCGAAACCATCATGGACGTCACGCTCACGCTCTTTCCGCGCGTGGCACTCGACAGCGTGGGCATCGCGCCGCTCACCTCGATGTTCTATTTCGACGAGCTGACGCGTTCGCGCATCGACGATTTCCGCGACGAAGTGCACGACTCGGACGGACTGCAGATCGTCACCGACACGGGCGAGCAGCTGTGGCGGCCGCTCGCCAATCCGACGCAGCTGCAGGTATCGAGCTTCACGGCCACGGCGCCGCGCGGCTTCGGACTGGTGCAGCGCTCGCGCCGCTACACCGATTACCAGGATCTCGAAGCGCGCTACGAACGGCGTCCGAGCGCGTGGATCGAGCCGATCGGCGCGTGGGGCGCGGGCGCAGTGACGCTCATCGAAATCCCCACCGACTCGGAAACCAACGACAACATCATCGCCTTCTGGCGTCCGCACGACGCCATCCCTGCCGGCAAACCCTGGCAGCTGTCCTACCGGCTGCGCTGGAACGAACGTCCGCGCATCATGCCGGCGCTGAGCCGCGCGTCGGTGAGCCGGTCCGGTCCCAGCCACGACGGCAAGCGCCGCCTGTTCGTCATCGATTTCGCCGGCGGCGTGCGCTCCGTAGAAGATCTGAAGCTGGAAGCCGGCACCTCCGCAGGTAAGATCAGCAACGTGAACCTGCAGCCCAATCCCTCCACCCGCGGCGTACGCGCCAGCTTCGAGCTGGCACCGGGCGATGCCACCGTCGCCGAACTGCGCGTGCGACTGATGCGCGGCACCCGCCCCGCTTCGGAAACCTGGCTCTATCGATGGACGGGCACCTGAACCCGCCGACTCCTCCGGGCGGCGGCACTGCGAAATCCCAGTCTCCGTTCGGCTCGATGCCAGCGGAAGCGCCGCTGGAAATGCCGGTGCAGGACCGCTACCGCGCACCCTCCGCCGTTCCTCCCGAGACCCGTCCCGTCACGTGGCTCGCGCGCCTGATCGCCGCGGCCGCGACGCTCGGCATCTTCGGCTACGGCCTCAACGAGATGATCGCCACCGCCGGCTTCAGCAACATGACGAGCCTGCAGGCCGCGATGATCGTGTTCTTCGCCCTCACGCTGTTGTGGATTGCGTTCTCGGCGGGCTCCGCGCTGTGCGGCCTGCTCACACCGCGCCAGCGTTTCCGGCATGAGCCCGCCGACGGCAGCCGCACGGCGCTGGTCATGCCCGTCTACAACGAAGATCCGTTGCGTACGACCTCGGCATTGCAGGCGATGGCGGAAGCGCTCGCAGCCATCGATGCGGCGAAGCATTTCGAGATCGTCATCGTCTCCGACTCCACCAATGCGGATGCGTGGATCGCCGAAACCCTCGCAGCCGCGCGTCTGCGCGCCGCACTCGCACAGATCATGCCCGTGCGTTATCGCCGCCGCTGGCACAACGTCGGCCGCAAGGTCGGCAATGTCGAAGACTTCGTGAAGCATTGGGGCGGGCACTACGACTACATGATCGTGCTCGATGCCGACAGCCTGATGAGTGCGCAGACGCTGCTGGCGCTGGTCGAGCGCATGCAGGCCGATACGAAGCTCGGCATCCTGCAGACCGTGCCCGCGCTGATCGGCCAGGCGAGTTTCTTCGCGCGCCTGCAGCAGTTCGCGAGCCGCCTGTACGGCGGCGTGATCGCGCGCGGCATGGCCGCATGGTCGGGCAACGAGGGCAACTACTGGGGACACAACGCCATCATCCGCGTGCGCGCTTTCGCCGAGGCCTGCGGCCTGCCGCAGCTGCCGGGCCGCAAGCCGTTCGGCGGATTCGTGCTCTCGCATGATTTCATCGAAGCCGCCTACCTCCGGCGCGCCGGCTGGAAAGTGCAGATGGCGGCCGACCTGCAGGGCTCGTGGGAAGAAGGCCCGCCTTCGCTCACCGACATCGCCGTCCGCGATCGTCGCTGGGCGCAGGGCAATCTGCAGCACCTGAAACTCATCGGTTCGAGCGGGCTCACGTGGACGAATCGCCTGCACCTGGCCGTCGGCATCATGAGCTATCTCGCCTCGCCGCTTTGGCTGATGCTGATCCTGATCGGCTTCGCGCTGACCCTGCAGGCGACGCTGATCCGGCCGGAGTATTTCAGCAAGACGTTCCAGCTCTTTCCCGACTGGCCGGTGTTCGACGCGCACCGCATGATGATGCTGTTCCTGTTCAGCATGATCGTGCTGCTGACGCCGAAGATGATCGGCTTCGCGCGCGGCTGGCTGTTTCCCGGCATCCGCCGCAACTGCGGCGGATTTCTCGGCGTGCCCGTCAGCGCCGTCGTCGAACTGCTCGTCTCGGCGCTCTACGCGCCCGTGATGATGCTGATCCAGACGGAGCACGTCTTCAGCATCCTCACCGGCCGCGACTCCGAATGGATCGCACAACGCCGCCAGGCCGAAGTCATGTCATGGAAAGAGTCGGCCCACTTCCACTGGAAGCACATGGTGATCGGCATCGTGCTGGGCGTCATCGCCTACCTGCTCTCGCCCACGTTGCTCGCTTGGTTGTCGCCCACGGTCGCGGGCCTCGTGCTCGCCATCCCGCTTTCCAAGGCCAGCGGCAGCGTACGTCTCGGCCAGGGCTTCTCGCGGCTCGGACTGTTCCGCATTCCCGAGGAACGCGAAGCGCCTGCCGTTCTGCGTCGTCGCGATGAAATCATGCACGCCGCCGAACCGCTGCCGGCCGATGGTCTGCGTTATCTCGCACGCCACCCCGTCGAACGCGCCGCACATGTCGCGAACAATCTCGCGCGACCGCACGAACTGCGCGGCCATCCCAACGCCCATCGCCTCACGGCCGCCGCCAAAGTGATGCAGGCGCAAAGCCTGCGCGAAGCCCTCGGCTGGCTCAGCGCGCCCGAGCGCATCGAAGTCGCCGCCGATCGCGAGCTGCTGGAACACCTGGGACAACTGCCGCAGGTGGAGGCGGTGGGGTAAGGATCGGACCGGATCCGGATTTCACACAGAGATCACGGAGAACACAGAGTCGAGAAGAAGAATTTCCCACCGGGACACGGGGAGCACGGGGACCGAACGCGAAGAGGTCCGAATCTATTTCCGCTCCGGGTCTTCGTCAGATGGCGATTGCTGGGCAGCTTGCGTCGCGCGTAGCGCAGCAACATCGGCCAGATCTTCTGGCCTTCCTGAAGACAACTTTGCGCTGAGCAGATCGTCACGCGAAATGAACGGCACGTTCAGGCCGCTCTCGATCTCCTGGATCACGCGCCTTTCCCAGGCCTTGTCGAAATCCACCCCTTTTATCTTTGGAAGAATGTCCACCATGGCGGGCGGAGAGCCCATGCGAAAGAAGTTCTCGGGTTGTGTGAAGTCCTTCGGCGTCAATCCTGCAATCGGAGCACCGAACTTCATCAGCGCTGCAAACAGCGCCTCGCTGTTCTCACTCGACGGGTCGACGAGAATGTCCAGATCCTTGGTTGCCCTCGGCTGAGCATGAATCGAAACCGCATAACCGCCGACGATCAGATACCGGACGTCATGGGCGTTGAATGCGGACAAGAGTTCTTTGAAGTCGGGGTACATCCTGAATCTCGCCTCTCAACCGATACGACTCGAGCGTGATGTCCCAAACGGCCTGCAGCCGCTCGCTCGCAGGGACGCTCTGCCAATAGCGATACTCCTCCGCCTTCATGGCATCGAGACTGGAGAACTTCCGGATGCTTTTATCCATGCGGGGATAGTACGTTCAAAGGGCACTTCGCAAAAGCCGCTGTCTGGTCCCCTCCTCCGCGCAGCGGGGGGCCGCTCCTGCGCATCCTTGCGCTCGCGGCATTCGCACATCCATGTGCAGCAGAGGGTCAGGGTGGGGGCCTTCTTACTGTGGGGCCGGCTTCAGCCGGCCTCTTCATCAGAGTCAGGCTGAAGCCTGACCTACAAAAACCCCCTGTCCTTCTGATGGGCAGGAGCCCGAATGCCGCGAGCGCAAGGATGCGCAGGAGCGGCCCCCCCCCGCTGCGCGGAGGAAGGGACGCATGGCTCGACCCTCATCTCATCGTTTAGCACCCAATGCAGCTTCAGCCAGCTTTCCGAAGACGCGGCTTGCCTGCTGATCTCCTTCAATGCTACGTTTCGTAGCACTACGATCCGTCACGGACACACCATTGTGAAGACAACGAAGACCGGGCTGGGCGAACTGGAACGCGCAGTGATGAAGATCGTCTGGGCCAACCCGACCGTGAGCGCCGAAACCGTTCGCGACAAACTGGGGCAGGGCCACAAGGAAACGACGGTTCGCACCGTCCTGCGACGCCTCGAAGAAAAGGGACTGGTGCGGCACGAAGTCGACAACCGCACCTTCATGTATTCGGCGGTGGAACCGCGCGCGCGGGTGGCGGCGCGCGCGGTGAAACGCATCGTCGACTGGTTCTGCGACGGTTCGGTCGATGAAGTGCTCGTCGGCATGGTCGATTCCGACATGCTGGACAAGGCGCAGCTCGATCGCCTGATGGAGCGTGTCGAACAGGCCAGACAGGGCAAGACCGGTGCAGGGCGCGCGAAAAAAGGAGCGAAACGATGACCCTCGCGGTACTCGAAGCTGCCCTGCGTAGCTCGGCACTCCTCGTCGCCGTCTGGCTGCTGCTGCGCGCCCTGCGGATACGCCATCCGGGCGTCGAACGCACGGCATGGCTGTTCGTGCTCGCCGCTTCGATCGTCATGCCGTTCGGCATGCAGCTCGCGGTGCTGCCGCAGCTGGTCGCACCCATCATCGATCTGCCGACAGCAACGATCGGTGGAATGACGATCCTGGATGCCGCATTCGAATGGCAACGACTGCTCCTCTGCCTCTACCTCGCCACGGCCGGCGCGCTCTGCCTGCGTCAGGCGATCGGCCTCGCACGGCTGTGGCGTGTGAAGGCACGGGCGCAGCCGCTGGCATCGAGCGGCAGAATCGACGTACGTACATCGAGTGCGGTGGGCGCGCCCGCCACCGTCTTCTCGACGATCCTCGTGCCGGTCGATTTCGAAACGTGGAGCAACGAAGAACGCGAAGCGGCGCTGGCCCATGAGCAGGCCCACCTCCGGAACGGCGACTTCTACGTGCAGGCGCTCGCCCACCTGCATCGGCATCTCTTCTGGTTCAATCCGCTCGCGTGGTGGCTGCCGAAACGCCTGTCGCTGTTGAGCGAGTTCGTCAGCGACGAAGCGGCAGTCGCGATTCAGGAGCGCACGGCCTATGCGCAACTGCTGCTGCGCTGCGCACGCAGGACGACCGGCGACGAGCAGGCCATCGCGATGGCGCGCGCTGCGGCGCTCGCAACACGCGTCGAACACATTCTCGATCCGGCCGCAGGCGGGAACCGCCCGGCGCGGTGGAAGCATGCGGCGATGGCAGCAGTCCTGCTGCCCGTCGTTGCAGTCTCCGCCACCCTGCAGACGAAGCAGGCGCTGCCCGACGCGAATGCCGCGGCGGCGACAGCAATCGCATCGGACAACGTGACGCTGCCGAAGAGCAATCGCGCGCGGCCGCTGTCGCATCCCGTCTACCCTCCCGCATCGCGCCGCCTGGGCGAGACCGGCACGGTGGTTCTCAAGCTGCACGTGCTCGAAGACGGTAGCGTCGGCGACGCGCTCATCCGCAAATCGAGCGGCCATCCGGACCTCGACTACGCCGCGATGTACGAATCGTTCCGCTGGCAGCTCGATCCGGGCACGGTCGATGGCCAGCCCATGCGCATGTGGGGTGAGTTCGCGGTGACGTTCAAACTCACGCCGTGAGCGCCGTGCGTGTGACTTGCCGTTCGCTTGCCTGCCTCTTGGTCATGCTGACGGGCTGCGCGTCGCAGCCTGCCGTCCTCGGTTCGAAACCGCTGTGGCCTTTCGAGGAGATCGCATTCCGCACGAGCGTCGGCACCGTCACGGGATATGTCTCGCGCCCGGAAGGACCTGCCGAACGCCTGATCGTCGTTCTGCAGACGTCGCCCTGCCCGGCCGATCAGCAGGATGCCGGGCAACACCTCGCCACGGGCGGGCTGGTCTGGAAGCAGTTCAAGGACGATTCGTTCTTTCTGCAGTTCGAGCGGCCCGGCGGCGGCGATGCCCATTCGGTCATCGTTGCCTGCGATCGCGCCGATCGCCATCGCCCGGCCTGGCAGGATGCCGTTGCCGATTCCGTCACGGCCCTGCGCCGGCATGAACGTCTCGACGTGCCGACGTTCTACGTCGGCATCGGCCGCGGCGCGACGACCGCGCTCACGCTCGCAGCACGCGACACGCGGGCGAGTTCCGTGGCCCTGCTGAGCGGGATGCTGGACGCGGGCTTCGCACCCGCGATCGAAGCGGCTGACGTCCGCTCGCACTTGCCGCCCGTGCTGATCCTGCATGCCGCGGACGATCGCCGCACTCCGCTCACGCAGGCGGAGCAGACCCTGGCGCGACTGGGCGCGAAGCAGTGGCCGGCGGCCCTGCTGATCTTCGAAGGCACTGATTCCGATTTCGGGCTCCAGTCGAGCACGGCCGATTGTTTCGACCTCGTCGCACAGACGCTCGGCGAGCGCGTCCGGAAGGAACACAAAGCCGGCGACCTGCCCATCTCGCGCATTGCATGCCCGGACGGAACGGACGCAGCTTCCGGATCGAGCGAAATACAGATCGAACACATCGAGCAACGCTGACTGCTCGTGGCTCTTCCTGTGGGGCCGGCTTCAGCCGGCCTTCTGGGGTGTAGGAGTCAGGCTAAAGCCTGACCTACAGGAAGACTCGTACCTCCACTCAGAACATCACCCTGATCTGCGCACTCGACTGATTCTGTCCATAGCTGCGGAAATCGCGGTTCGAATCGCGATCGTTCCAGCGATAGGCAAGCCCCAGGCTGATGAAGTCGCGCGGCGTCCATTCGAGCGAGAGCTGCGCCGACTGCACCGTATCCTCGCGGCCGGCGTCGATGGGCGGCAGCAGCAGCGTGTTGCCGACGTAGTCCTGCTTCTCGTACGAGAACATCGCGGCGAGTTCGATGGCGGTGGTGGGCTTCCAGGTGGGCGTGATGCTGACGCCGTCGCCGACGAAGTAATCCGATTCGGCATCGACGTACGCGCGCAGTTTGTGCCAGGCCTCGATCTCGAACGACAGCTTGGTGCGCGGCTCCCAGACCATGCCGACATTCCAGATCTCGCCGGAATAGTCGGTCGCGACCGGATTGTCGTAGTCGCGATCGAGATAGCCCAGGCTGGCTGTGAACATTGTCTTGACCGAGAGCACGTAGCGGCCGCGCAGCGTGGGAATGGTTTCCTCGTAACCGCGCGCAGCGCCGGCGAGCGCTTCGGCTTCCGGGAAGTCCGCATTCGTCACGAGATACTCGGCGGCAAGACTCGAACCGGCCGGCGTGGTGTATTCGATGCCGCCGCGGCCGGTGGTGCTTTCGAAATTCTCCGTCTGGCGCAGATCGGCGCTGTGATCGGTGTCCTGCGCCGCGCCGCCGGCGAAAATTCGCCAGCGCGAACCGAAGCCGTAGCGGACTTCGCCGCCGTAGCTCGCCGACTCGACCACGTCCTTTTCGAAGAAGCGATAGTTCTCGAGATTGGCCTGGGCGCGGTCGTACTTCGCGAACAGCCTGCCCGACCAGTTGCTCGCGACCTGCCAGTCCCAGAAGACATCGGCGTTGCCGCCGGTGTAATCGAGATCGTCGTTCTTCTGGTAACGCACGTCATCGATGCGCACGTCCGCATGGAAGACCTGGCGCGCGGCATCGAGCCGCACGCGCAGACCCGCGGAGGCACGATTGATCTGGTCCTCGCGATTGCGCGTCACGCCCGTCACCGGATCCATCAGCGGCGCTTCGCCGTCGGGCAGCTTGAACAGGTTGTCGTCGTAGAGATAGCGATCCGAGAGGATGAACTTCACCGGATCGGTCGCGGTCGGCGCTTCGCCGGCGACGGCGATCGACCCCGCGCACAGCGCGGGCAGACACAACACGCACGCACTGCGGCGCGCGCGACTAGGGTTTCGAGTACTGCTTGCGGACTTTCTCATAGGAGGCTCCTTCGCCCCGTGGACGCGCCGGCGCACCCTGCGTCGTCGCCGGGTCGGCGCGGTACAGCTCCAACGTCCGGTCCGCAACGGAGTTCCAGTCGAATGCGGACAGGTCCGCCTCGATTTCAATCGGCGGCGCGCTCGTGCGCAGTGCCTGCAGATGCTCCGCCGTGAGTGCGCCGTCATAGAGCTGCAGCCACTGCGCACCGACGCGCTGCTGGATCTCCGGCAGCGCGCCGAGCCGCGGCGCGAGCACCACGCGATTGAACGACAGTGCGAGCAGCACGCTGCCCGAGTTGAGGATGCTGTCGAACGGCAGCACGGTCGCATCCGCGGCGCCGAAGTACGTCGGCACATCGGCGTCCTGAATGAACTCGAGTCGCAACGTGACCCGGTCATCGCCGTCGCGCAGCGCCGACAGCGCTTCGGCGCTGATGCCGTGACCCGGCTGTCCCGCCACGATCAGGTGCAGATCGCGGCCCGGCAGTTGCCGGAATACCTCGATCAGATGCGGCACGTTCTTGTAGCGCCGCACATTGCCGAAGAACAGCAGGGTGAAGGAGTCGGGCGGTACGCCGAGCCGGCGACGCGCCGCGTCTCGCGCCGGCACCGCTGGATATTCGTGACGATAGTGACCGTGCGGCACGACCGCGGACGGCTTGCCGGCCAGCACCGGATACCGTTCCCGCGCCGATTCGAGTCCGGACTGCGTGAGCGCGACGACATGCGTGCACGCGCGCGGGAACCACAACGGAAACAGTCGACGCGACAGCCAGTGACACTGATCGTGTGCGCTCAGGTTGTGGGTCATCCACACCACGCGCGTACGGCGCAGTCGCAGCCAGCCGATGAGCGCGGCGAAGCGCAGATGCTTGACGAGCGAACCCCACCAGCTCGCGCTCGTGAGATGGGAGTCGGGCCAGTGCACGTGCAGCACGTCGTAGCGACGCCGCAGCGCACGAACGTAGGAGAAGTCGTCGACCGTCGCGCCGGCGCGTTCGAGACTCGCAGCGAAGCGGCGCACGAACGGATTGCCCGGATCGTGCTTCGGAAACATCGACACCCGCATCGTGGTGGCTGGTGTGGTCACGAGGCCGTCGATGTCCGCGGCGCAACGCAGCCGGTGGCGGCGGGTGGAACCGACTGCACGCGGATCGCCGTTTCCCAGACTTTCAGATAGTCGGCAAACACGCGATCGACGCTGAAGTCCGCCGCGCGTTCGATGCAGGCGGCAAAGAAATCGGCGCCGCGCCATCCCGCATCGATCTGCTGCCGCAGCAGCGATGCCAGATGCTCGCTGTCGGCGGGCCGGTAGACGAAGCCCGTGCGGCCGTCGTCGACGATCTCCGGCATGCCGCCGACGTTGGCGACCATCGACGGCACACCGTGTCCGTAGGCTTCGTAGATGACGCGGCCCAGCGGTTCCTCCCACACCGAAGGCACGACGAGCAGGTCGATGCGTTCGAGGAATTCGGCAGGACGCACGAAGCCGAGGAACTGGACGTTCGACGCCGGATACGCGCGACGCAAGCCGTCGACGTACGACTCCTCGCCCCTGCCTCCCAGCAGCACCGTCACCTGCGATTCAGGCAGACGCTTCACCGCATCGAGCAGCACTTCGATGCCCTTGGTGTTTTCCATGCGCCCCAGATAGCCGACGACGATGGGCGTGCCGGGCGCCTTGTTCACGCGCGGCGTGGGCTGCACGCGTGCATTGTTGGCTCCGTGAATGACGAACTTGTGCGGCACGTCGCCAAAGAGGCCGGTGTCTTCCAGACGCGTGAGCATGCGCCGGCTCAGGCTGATCACGGCCGCAGGCAGATTCGAATACAGCCGCCGCGGCGTCGAGTACACGCGGCACGGACCGCATTGACGCGCGCAATTGCGGTCGCCCGACACCATCGTGCATTTCGGGCAGCCGAGATAGTAGTCGTGCAGCATCTGCACCAGTGGAATGTTCATGGAGCGGATCGTCGGCCACAACGAAACCGAAAAGCCCTGCAGGTTGCTGGTCTGCACGACGTCGGGCCGTTCCTGCTCGAGAATCCGTCGCACGCGGCGCGCCATGACCGGGTTGTAGGCGTCGATGAGATGCCACGACATGCGCTCGATGCGACTGCGTCCGGCTTCCGATTGTTTCCAGAACAGATTCGCGAGCGGCACGTACCAGGTTCGCACGCCGCCGATTTCGCCCTGACGCGCCTGCCCGTCGGGCGCGAGGCTGACCACCACGGCCTCGTGGCCGTTGGCGACCAGGCTTTCCGCCAGGATGCGCACGGTCCGCTCGGCGCCGCCCTTTTCGTTGGGCGCATAGAGCGTCGATACGAACAGCACCTTCATGCACGCAGCTCGATGTAGCAGTACCACGCGAAACGCCGCAGCCCCGGAATGCGGCAGATCAGCCGATCGATCGACCACACCGCGCGGGTCAGCCAGCGATCGGGGCGCACGTTCGAGGTGATCAGGCCCAGCAGCGGCGACACCAGCCCGAAGTAGACGACCTTCGACGAGGCGAAGCCGCGCGACATCGCGCGCAGATCGCGCGCGAGCAGCGGATGCTCGTCCGGCGTGCGCATTTCCGGCGTCCGGTCGCGCACCCAGTTGAGCACCGGATTGTGGCCGAGCGGCTCCGCAAAGATCGCCGTGCCGCCGTCGCGCAATACGCGATGCAGCTCCTGCATGGATTTCTCGATGTCGAGGTGATGCACGATGCCGGCGCCGATGACGACGTCGACGCTGTCGTCGGCGAGCCGCATGTCTTCTGCATTGTCGACCGAGAACTTCACGTTCGGCAGCGCGCGCTGATCCGCGATGCGCTGCGCCTGCACGATGGCCACGTCGGAAATGTCGATGCCCGTGACCTGCCGCGCCACGTGCGCGAGATCGAAGGCCATGATCTCGGCACCGCAGCCGTATTCGAGCACGCTGCGGCCGCGGCTCGCCGCGGTGACGCGCTGGCGGAACTCCTCGAAGCCATAGGCGATGGCATCGTAGAAGCGCCGCGTGCGCGATTCGCGCGATGCATTGTTGTCGACGAAGCGCTGGTTGTGAAAATCGCGCTCGCGTTCGATTCGCTGTGCTGCGTCCATTCGATGCCTCATTTGACGGGAGTGGAGGCACTGAGACGCTTCAGTGCCGTGGCTGGCCCGTTCCGGGCCGAAGGATCTTCGCCGACCCGCTGTCGGCGATGGATCTGCGCAATGGCGCGGCCCAGTTGCGTGCCGCGGTCCTGCCACCGGTACAGCGAACGCGCCACCTCGTAGGCCTGTTCCTGGCGCCGGTCGAGCAGGTCGAAACGGTCGATGTCGGCAACGATGCCGGCCGTGAGCGACTCGAGATCGTCGCGCAGCAGCATGTGTTCGCGCAGCGACGGCGGCAGTCCGGCGGCCGCATCGGCCAGGGTTGCGATGGGCACGCGCGCGAACAGATAGTCGAGGAACTTCAGCTTGAAGCCGCCGCCGATGACTTCGGGCACGACGGCCATCCTCGCCTGCGCCAGACAGGCGACGGGATCGTCCACGAATCCGAGGAAGCGCGTCGCGCGCGCATTCGCTGCGAGTTCCTCGCGCAGCCTGTCGGGAACGGCGCCGATGATGTCGAGCTGGATGTCGTGCTGCGCGAACACCGTATCCGCGGTCTGCACGAAGCGCCGCAGATTCTCCTGCTTCATCACCCAGTGGAACGAGCCGACGATCGCTACCCGCCGCGGCGTCGCCGCATCGATGCTGCGCGGCGCGGCGACGGTGCCGGAGTAGCCGGGCGTGAGCGTGATGGCCTGCGGACCGTCGCCGGCCCGCGTCAGCGCTGCGCGATCCTCGTCCGTGATGGTCGTCAGCAGATCGACGTGACGGACGACGCGCTGTTCCAGCGCCCGTACCTTGAGCGCGTTCAGCCGGACGACGAAGCGACGCGCCAGCGAGCCGCTGGCCGAGGCGGACAGATCGCGCCAGACGGCGGCTTCGTGATTGTGCGAGACATGCACGATCGCCGGCGGCGGCTGCGCCGTGAAGCGCTGCGCCAGGCAACGGTCGAGCGCCCAGCCGGCCGCATAGGTGTCGAGCACGATCGCATCCCATGCTTCGCGCAGCTGTTCTTCGAGCAGGCGCCGGTAGCCGGGACTCGCATCGACGGCCGCACCGTTCGGCAGTCGCGAGAACAATGCGAGCCATTCGCTGCGGCGCCCGTCCGGCACGGACACCCACTCGACGTGCTGCGCTTCCGGCGGTGCGGCACCGGCGGCGCCGAACCCGAGGAAGCGCACGCTGGCGCCCGCCGCGGCCAGCGACTCCGCGAGTTTCGCCGAATAGACCTTGGCGCCGGCATCGGCGGGATACGGCATGTAGCGGGCGATCCAGAGAATGCGCAGAGCGTTGCCGGACTCAGGTTGCACGAACGGGGCCTCCCACTTCAGTGCGGCGCCGGAACCATTCGCGCATGGCCGCCGCCAGCTTCACTTCGAACAGGCGCCAGGAAATCCACGACACCGGCAGCGCCACCAGCAGCGATGCGATGCCGAACACGACGAGACCCACGCTGTTGCCGTACTCGGGCACCACGTAGGCGAGCACGAGGCGCTTGAACAGCGCCATCACCAGCGTGTGCCAGAGATAGAAGCTGTAGCTGATGTTGCCGAGGAACTGGAACGTGCGACCGCACAGGAATCCGGTCTGCCGGCTCGCATCGAGGGTGACGCTGGCGAACAGATGCAGCGAGGCGACGAACGCGACCAGCAGCGCGATCCAGCGGCCGTCGAGCAGGAAATCGAACACGGTGTCGTTCAGATGCGCCATGAAGGCACCCGTCGCGGACCACGCGAACAGGAACACCAGGAAGCTGAGCGCCGGGAATTTCAGCCAGCGCATGCGCGCCGCGAACCAGTCGCGGTAGTAGAAGACAATGACGCCCGTCAGGAAGAACAGCGCGCGCGGAAACAGCATCACGAACAGCGCACCCAGCGCGAACCACAGGGTCAGCAGCGCGTAGCGCGGCTGCGCGCGGCGATACAGGAACAGTCCGACCGCGGCGGTGAGATAGAAAACCCACTCGTAGCTCAGGCTCCACGACACCTGGTGGATCATCGGAAAGCGCACGATCGGCGGCAGCAGGAACAGGTTGCCGACGAACAGCGCGGCCGCACTGCCGGCGCTGCGATCGTCCACCGGCGGGATCTGCATCAGGATGCACACGGCGGTGACGGCGCACAGGGCCGGCACCCACGCGGAGAAGATGCGACTGACGCGATCCTGCAGGAATGCGCCGATGCTCCGATGCCGCAGCAGGCTGCCGAGGATGACGAAGCCGCTGATCATGAAGAACATCTCGACGCCGTAGGTCAGCGAATGCCACAGCGTGCCGAGCAGGTCGGCCGGCAGCGAACCCGACGGCCAGGCGACGATGCCGGCGCTGCCGAGATGGAACACGAACACCAGCGACGCGCACAGGCCGCGGTAGCCGTTCAATGCGGCATTGAAGTCCTTCTTCTTTTCGCCGGGCGCGTACATGGGAATCACGCGCCTGCCGCAGCACTGCCGCCGAAGTGACGCAGAAACGCGGCGCTCGCGCCCGGCTGCTTGCCGCGCGCGAGCTGGGTGTCGAAATCCTTCGCCCAGTATTCCCAGTAGTTGTGATAGACGACCGGACTGTCGGCGATCCAGGCGGCCATGCGATCGATGAAGTACGGATCGTCGGCCGGACCGCCCCACTTCTTGTGGACGCCCGTGCCCCACTCCGGCATCGAGAGGGGCTTGCCGCGGCTCTTCGCGAAATCGCGCTGCCACTGGAGTCCATGCTGCATGTTCATGCGCGCCTGCCAGCGGCCCTCGGGCGAGTCGTCCGGCTGGCCGATCGGCATGTTGTAGAAATCGAGTCCGACGATGTCGACGTAGTCATCGCCGGGATAGGCCTTGGCTGCATCGAAACCGCGTGCGGCCGCGGCCGGGCACCAGTCGTACTTGAACGCGGCGCCGGAAGTCTTGCGCATGATGGAGACGATGCGACGCCAGTACGCGATCCAGGACGTCGGGTCCTTGCTCGCATCCCATGCATACCAGTTCGCATTGAATTCCCAGCCGATGCGGATGACGGACTCGCCGTAGCCCCACTTCACCAGCAGCGCGGCGTACTTCGCGAACAGTTCGTCGAACTTTCCCGCGGCGCCGTCGGCCAGCCTGGCGGAACGGTTCGGCGGCAACATGGGCAGCGAATACACGACGGACTTCCGGTCGGCCGTGCTCCAGCACTTGATGGCCCAGGCGCCGGCCGCCTTGAGCACGTCCCACGACACGAACTCCAGCGTCTGATCGACGTCGCGCTTCAACCATTGCTGGTAGGCAGGCAATCGTTCCGTGCCCGCGCAGCCCGCGCCGAGATACACGCCCAGCCGCGCCCGTCCGCCGTCGAGCAGGCGCGGCGGCTTCGGTTCCGCAGCAACGCCGCGCCATGCCGGATAGCTGCCCGCAGCCAGCAGCGAAGCGATCAGCGTGCGTCGCTTCACTTGGCACCTCCGCGAATCGAGTCGGCCGGCGTCCAGGTCTGGAAGCGCTCGCCGCGCAGCGAGCGCAGCACGCCGAGGCCCGCGCCGAGCAGGGCCAGCAGCAGGTCGACGACCTGGGCGAAAGGTCTGATGGACCAGAGATGTCCCAGCAGGCCGCAGAGTGTCGCCGCGACGACGACGCCGAGCGCGATCATGGGATAGCCGGCGCTCACGAGCGCCGCGACGAACGCCAGCGCCGCGATCCCGAGGAAGAAGATGCTCAGCCAGCGCAGCAGCTTGTGCGAGACATACTTGTAGCGGGTCAGCCAGTCCAGGCGCCGCAGCCGCGGCCACAGCAGCCGGTGCACGTTGAAGGCCTGGCAGGCGATGCGGATCTTGCGATTGAACTCCTCGGAACTCTTCGCCACCGATTCCTCGTAGGCGCGCACGTCCGGCGCCTGGATGACGCGGTGACCGTCGATCAAGGTCATCAGCGACACGTACATGTCGTCGATGATGTGATCCGGCGGCGCGTGCCGCAGTTCGCGGCGCACGGCGAAGATCGATCCGTCGGCGACGATCATCGACCCGGTCTGGGATTCCAGACGCTTCAGCGCCTCTTCGAAGCGCCAGTACAGCGATCCCGACGCCGCAGTGATCGACGCATCGCCGTTGATGTAGTTGAGATTGCCGCAGACGCAGCCGATCTGCGGATCGGCGAAGTGTCGCCGCAGGTCGTCGAGACAGGCCGGGTCGAGCATGACGTTGGCATCGGTGAACACCAGCACGTCCGCATCGGCACGCGCCGACAGCAGGTTCATGCCGCAGGTCTTGCCATGCCGCTCGGCGCTGACGTGCAGGAAGATCCGGTCGGCATAGGGCTGCAGGAGCTGCGCGGTGCGGTCGCTCGATGCGTCGACGTACACCAGGATCTGCAGTCCGGGCTCGCGCTCCAGCAGCTGCATGAGGTTGCGCATCTTCTGCCCGATGACGCGCTCCTCGTTGTACGCGCACATGCAGATCGCAAAACGCAGCGGACGCGGCGCCGCCGTCGCGGTCCGGTTGCCGCGCGCGGCATCGGTCACGCCGAGCGCCCGCAGCAGCAGCAGCGACAGCGGATAGATCGTGAACGGATGGACCGCCAGCACGAAAAAGCAGGCACTCGCGATCAGCAACACGGCGGTCATGCGGCTCTCCTGACGATGGCCGCGTCGACTCCGGCCTGCGCCTTCTCTTCCTTACCGTCCTTCGGCGTGCGGCGCGCTCCGCGCCAGGGCCTGGCATCGATCCAGTCGACGAGCCGGGCAAACACGCACAGGCCGATCACGATGGCCGCCCCCGCCAGCAGCAGCGCGGCCGGCTCGAAGGTTCCGGCACGCGACAGCAGGGCTGCCAGCACGTACACGAGGATCGTGCTCATGCAGAAGCATTCGAGCGACCGCCGGCCGACGTCGATCACCGCGCGCACCGGCCGCGATGCCAGCGCGGCGGCGGTGCGCGGCACGATCTGCATGACGAAGACCACGGACACGAGGAAGTGCGCGACCTGCAGCGCACCGAGATTCGGCTTGTCGTAGCCGGGAACGTCGAACGCACCGATCAGCGGCAACGACCAGCCGCTGCGATCGACTGCTTTGACGACGAACGCCGCCAGCAGAATCGAACCGCTGACGACGAACAGCCGTTCGCGCGGGAAACGCTCGCGCAGGCGGCGGAAGACGTCGTGCATGCCGGCGAGCGCGCCGAGCACGAACACGAACTGCCAGCCGAACGGATTGAAGTTGCCGTGCCTGCCCAGCCAGGGCGCAAATTCATGCGCGGCGTTCACCTGCACGGCGAGCCAGACGGCGAACGACAGCGCGAGAGCGAGCCCGGCACTGAGCCGGGACAGCAGGATCACGAACGGCACGAGCAGCAGCAGGACGATGTAGAGATTCAGGATCTCGAAATACAGCGGCGCGAACTGCAGTCCGAGGAATCCGGCAATCGCGGCGCCGGCCTGCGGCCCCATCAATGCGCCGAGCCGCGACGCCTCGTTGACTTCCGGGCTCCACAGCAGCGGCAGCCGCAGCAGCATGAGCACCGCGCACAGCGTGAGCAGGTTCACCACGTAGATGTGCCAGGAGCGCTGCGCCGCGCGCGCCCACATCATGCCGGCGCCATGCGTCTGCAGCGTCTTCAGGTACACGATGCCGGCGAGGTAGCCGGAGAAGAACACGAAGAACTCGGCCGCGCCCGACCAGCCGATGCGCAGCCAGGTGACGAACGGATTGATGAAGCCGTCGCCGGCAAGTTTCTCGCACAGGAATTCCAGATGATCGATGCCGATCATGAGGATGCCGGCGCCGCGGACCAGGTCGATGGCGGCATCGCGCTGCGGCAGCGCGGCTCGTGCCGTTTCACTTCGCATCGGCCACCTCCGGTTCCCCCGGCAGCTGTCGGGCGCGTGATTGCGTCGCCACGGGCAGCGCGGGCCAGAGCAGCAGCGACGTCGCGATGCCCGTCACCGACGGCGAGTAGGCGCCGTTCATGAAATACGCAGCCAGCACGCCGATGCGCAGCGCCAGCGGCGCGCGCGAACTCAGGAAGCAATAGAACAGGAAGACGAAGTACAGCAGGCCGCCGACCACGCCGAACTCGAAAAAGATCTTGGCATGCGCCATCTCGCCGGCGCGGTAGACCTCGGCAGCCGAAAAGAAGGTGCCTGCGCCGTAGCCGAACAGGGCCCGCGCCGGATCCGTCCAGAGCTTGTCCGCGAACAGGTTCATCCAGCCGACGAAGCGGATGAAGGCGCTGGATCCGCCCGAGGAACTGAATTCGCTCGCGCGATTGAGCGTGACATTCAGATTCAGCGGCTCGACCAGCAGCGCGAGAACGGCGAGCAGCAGCAGACCGCGCAGCAGCAGATCCCAGCGCTGGTAGAGGATGACCAGCACCGGCAGGGTGACCGCGAGAATCAAAAGGCCCGTGCCCGAATACGACACCACGATGCCGGCCGCGTAGGCGGCCATGCGCCAGCCGCGGTTGCGATGGACCAGCTCGGCGGTGAGACCGAGCGCGCACAGCTGGCAGAACACCGACGGCTCCAGCATCACGAAGCCGGTGGCCTTGTAGATCTTCGCGCCGTAGTACAGCGGCGCGATGTCGTTGTAGCCGCGGGTGCGCAGCCAGTCGGGCACGAACGTTTCGATCGGAAACGCGAACGCCTTGCCGCCGACGAACTGCAGCGTGAACTGGATGACGCCGGCGAGCGCAATCAACGCCGTGAGATTGCAGAAGAAGCGCAGCGCATCCTCCTGCGTCACGGTGCCGCGCCGCGCCGCCGGCACGTAGGCGAAGCCGAGCACGGCCATCATCGCCAGCGACGGCAGCGAGAAAACCTCCCCGCGCCAGATCTGGATCAGCGCCAGCACCGAAAGCATCAGCAGGAACAGCGCGAGCCGCATCGGCACCGGCTGCAGCCGGCCCGTCGCGAGCCCCGCCGCCACGGCGATGATGACCATCGGAAACAGCATGCCGATGGACGGAATGTTCAGTCCCGGCAGCGTGAACTTCGCCAGCAGCGTGGCGAAGACCACCGGCGTGAACACGATGACGCGCGTCAGCCAGACGGACCCGGCACGACGCGGCGCGGCAGCGGATGCCGCGACGAACTGCGATCCGAGTGCGTGGTTGACTGTCTGCGCCGCCGCCATCCGCCCTGCTCCGCGATCAATCGTTGACGATGGCGCCGAGCAGGGTCGCGCCCGACGGTTCGAGCCTTTCCTGCACGGCGCTGACATCGTTCATGCGCGTGCGATGCCGGCGCGTCACGAGCACGTAGCCGCCGGCGCGCGAAGCGATCATCTGCGCGTCCGCGTATTCCAGGATGGGCGGCGCATCGACGATGACGACGTCGTAGATCTCGCTGGCGAGCTCCAGCAGGTACTGCATCGCGCGGCTGCTCAGCAGTTCGTGCGGGTTCGGCGGAATCGGGCCGGCGCACAGCACCGCCAGTCCATTGAGCTGCGCAATGGAGACGATGGATTTCTCGACGCTGGAGCGTCCGAGAAGCACGTCCGCCAGACCCGTTTCCGCCGACATGCCGAAGAGCTGGTGCTGCGCCGGACTGCGGAAGTTCGCATCGAGCAGCAGGGTGCGTTCGCCGAGCTGGGCAAAGCTCACGGCAAGGTTCGCTGTCAGGGTGCTGCAGCCGGTGCCCGAACGCGGCGCACCCACGGCGAGCACTTTCCGTCCCTTGTCGAACCAGCGCAGCATCAGCTGGCTGCGCAGCATCCGGAACGCCTCGGCAGCCGGACCGAACGGCTGATAGGCGGACACCAGCATCGGATGCAGTCCCGATTCGCCGCGGCGGATGTACGGATAGCTGAACTGGCGCGACAGCGCCTGCTGGATGTCCTCGGCGGTCACGAGCCCGAGGCTGCGGGCCGCCTCGCCGAAGCGCAGCCCGCGCTTGCGCTGGTGCGCCAGCACGCGCTTGATGTCGTGCTCCGTCAGGCGCGCCGACTGCGCGAGCAATTCGCCGATGGGCTGATGCGACCGGCTCGACTCGCTGATGGGGTTGATCGCCATAAAGTGCTTCCGTCAGCCTCTGGTTGACACTCCGACCCCTTCCCCCGCTTGCGGGGGAAGGAACATATGAATGTGTCGGCGCACTACGCCGCGCCACCTTCCAGCAGGGTCCGCTGCCCGCGCGCGGCGGCGATCCGTGCCGGCTTGAAACTCGCGCGCAGCCGCGGCACTTCGCCCAGCACTTCGAGACCGGCGACGCGCACCAGTTCGTCGCCGTCGCGCACGCGGCGATCGATCATCTCGAGCATCAGCGCCAGCGCCGCGCCCAGCAGCGCGCCGAATACCAATGACAGCGCGGTGGTGGTGACGAAGCCCATGCCGGCGGGCGACTGCGGCGGCAGCGCGTTGTCGAGCACGGCCACGCTGGTCTCGTTGAACTGGCTTTGCAGCCGCAGCTGGCTGGCGCGTTGCAGGGCGGCGTCGTACGCGGCCTGTGCGGTCTGCACTTCGCGATCCTGCACCGAAAGCTCGTCGCGCTGGCGCGTGAGTTCCAGGATGTGCTGCTTCTGCTCGTCGTACGCGCGCTGCAGGTCCGACACTTCGCGCTGCGAGATCTGCGCCGTCTGTTCGATCGAGCCGCGCACGCGGGAAATCTCGGCCGACATCTTCTGCCGGATCGAATCGATCTCGGCGCGCGCGGCGATGTACTGCGGATGATTGCTGCCGTAGCGCTCGCTCAGCTCGGCGAGCCGGCCTTCGGCGCGGATCAGATCGCCCTTGAGGTTCTGCAGCAGCGCATTGCCCATCACTTCCGGGACTTCGGACAGCCGATCGCCGCTCATGGCCTGCGTCGACTGCCGCACGCGCGCACTGGTTTCCTGGGCCGTGCGCTGCGCTTCCAGCAGTTGCCGCGAGAGCGTTTCCAGCCGCGCGTTCTCGACGTCCATGCGCTCGGTGGTCGCGACGATGCCGTGCGTGCGCTGGTACTCCGAGAGTTTCTGGCGTCGATCCTCGACGACGCCGCGCAGCCGCGTGAGCTGCTCGTCGAACCACACGCTTTGTCGCTTGGCCGGATCGAGGCGCAGGTTGAGGCTGGTCTGCATGTAGGCCTCGGCGAACCCGTTGGCCACGTCGGCGGCGAACTTCGGATCTTCGTCCTCGACGCGGATGCGCACGACGCTGCTGTCCGCCACCGGCTTGACGGTGAGCTTCTGCAGCAGCTCGTTCGCCCAGCCCTCGCGCGGGCGCGCCGGCAGATCGGCTGCTTCCGCCGCCGCTTCGTCGGTCGGCAGCCTGAGCATGTCCGTCACCTTGAGCGCGACGGCGCGGCTCGCGATCACATCCATCTGCGTGGCGAGAATGGCGGCCGTCGACGGCGCGTTCGGCGTGGCACCCGTGAGCGGATCATCGGCGCGCGTGTTGATCACGACCGACGTGGTCGCCACGTAGGTCTTGGGCATGACGAGCCACGCCAGCCAGGCGACCGCCACCACGCCGATCACCGTGAAGACCAGGAACTGGCGTCGGGCCCAGAGAATCGTCAGCAGCTGCGTGAAACTCATGCCTGCCTCGCTTCAGAAGAAACTTTCCTTGATGAACAGGATGTCGTCGGGCCGCAGCACGTCGGTGCCCTTCACCCCGTACTCCTTCTCTTCGCCATCCGGTCCGCGACGCTTCACGATCGCGCGCCGCTCGGTGCCGCGCGCCGTCAACCCGCCGCTGGCGGAGATCGCGCGCGACACGGTCATGTTGCGTTCGAGCTTGTATTGCCCCGGCTTCTGCACCTGGCCATAGACATAGAACTGATCCGCCTTCGGGATGTAGATGCGATCGCCGCCGCCGACGGCGAGGTTCTGGCCCGGATCGCCGTCGAAGAGTTTTTCCAGATCGATCTCCGCGTGCGTGCCGTCGGCGCGGGTCAGCGTGGCGCGATCGGCGGCGGTCTTGAAATCGACGCCGCCGGCTTCGGCGATCAGTCCGAGCACATTGGCGCTGCCGCGCTGCGGATACTGTCCCGGCCTGGTGACGTGCCCCAGCACCGAAATCTTCTGGCTCATGAATTCCGTGATCAGCACCGCGATCTGCGGCTGACGCAGAAAGCCGCCATCGACGTAGCGCGTCGCGAGCAGCTTCTCCATTTCGCTCGTCGACAGTCCGGCCACCTGCACCGAACCGATCAGCGGACAGGTGATGCCGCCCGATTCGGCGACGCGCACTTCGGTCGACATGTCCGGCGCGCCGTAGACCGTGATCTTCACCAGATCGCCAGGCCCGACTTTGTAGTCGCTCGGCGCGGGGCCGCCGTTCGCATGAACCGCCGTCGCCAGCACGAGACAGAGAGCCGCCACCGCCATCATCACCATCTGCGGCCCATAGCCTGCAGCCTGTAGCCTGTAGCCCTTCCTCTCAGTACGCATGTCTGTCGTTCCAGATGATGGATGCCGTCTTCAGCATGATGATCAGGTCCAGACCCAGCGACCAATGACGCAGATACTCGATGTCGTAGGTGATGCGCATCGTCATGGAATCGAGATCGTCGCCGCCGCGATAGCCGTTCACCTGCGCCCAGCCGGTGATGCCCGGCTTCACCTTGTGGCGCACCATGTAACCCGGGATCTGCTTGCGGTACTGCTCGTTGACGGCGACCGCGTGCGGGCGCGGGCCGACGATGCTCATGTCGCCCTTCAGCACGTTGAAGAGCTGCGGCAGTTCGTCGAGCGAGGTCTTGCGGATGAAGGCGCCGAACGGCGTCACGCGCGAATCGTTGCGGCCGACCTGCGTGTAGCTGGTGACGCCGTCCTCGACGACGCTGAGCGAGCGGAACTTGTAGACGGTGATCTCGCGACCATCGAGTCCGTAGCGGCGTTGCCGGTAGATGACCGGTCCGGGCGAACTCAGCTTCACGCCGGCCGCCACCGCCGCCAGCACCGGCAACAGCACGAACAGCGCCGATCCAGAGATGAGGACGTCGCTGACGCGCTTCGCCAGGCCGCGCACGCCGTAGTACGGCGATTCGCAGACGGCGATGACGGGAATGCCGTCGACCAGGTCGAAGCGCGGCTGCACCAGTTCGAAGACCTTGAGGTCCGGCACGAAATAGATCGACGCGGTGGAATCGCGCAGCGAATTGAGCAGTTCGATGATGCGCGGCTGCGGCGCCATCGGCAGCGTGATGTAGACGATGTCGACGCGATGACGGCTGACGTACGCGGCGACATCGGGAAGATCGCCCAGCAGCCGCTCGACGCACTCGGACGGTATGCGCGGTACGGATCGATCCTCGAAGTAGCCGGCCACGCTCACCTGCAGCGTCGGCCGGGCAGCGAGCGTCTGTTCGAGCTGCACGCCGATGCCGGTCGCACCGACGATCACGGCGCGGCGCGTGCGCTGCTTTGCCGAACGACGCGACAGGAACTGCTGCGCCCCCAGTTCGCCGAGCCAGAGCGCAAACGGCGTGACGATGGCCCAGGTGGTGAGCACCGGTCCGCTGAAATACATGCCGAGCGTCGACAGGCGCAGCAACAGATAGATGAACACCATGAGCACGCCCCAGCGCAGCATGATGTCCAGCAGCGAACGCAATGCCATGACGCTGGCCGGCGTGATGCGCAGCGGCACGACGTCCAGCAGATCGGCAACGCCGAGAAAGGCCAGAACGCCGACCAGCAGATGCGGACCGAGCAGCGGCTTGTTCCACCAGAACAGGCATGCCAGCAGCGTGACGACGGGGATGATCGGATACAGCAGCGACTTCAGCGCGAACACCGACACCGGTTCGCTCGCGCTGACGTCGCCGGCGCGGTCGCGCAACGGACGCGCGGCAATATCCGGCATCGCCGGTCGTTCTGAATAGCCGGTGCTGCTCATGCGCCCCTACCCCAGGGAGTCAGAGGCTGAAGGGCTGCTGTCGCAGCAGGCGATGCTTGCGAAACAGTTGATAGGCCACGAGCATCGCGCCGACCAGGATCAGCGCCAGCAGATCCTTCGTGGTGGAGTGGCTCGCGGGCTGCACTTCATCGAGCGTGGCAGCGCGGGCCTCCGCCGTCGGCGAAAGACCGGCAAGCTGTAAAGATTCGACGCGCGGCATCGCCTGCGTGGATCTCGACGCCGGATGCACCTGAGCCAGGTGCAGCTCCGTCGCGGCCCGCGTCGTCGGGCCCTGTGCCGGCGCTGTCTCCGCCAGTACCGCGGACGGCGCGAGCAGGATCATCGATACCAGCACATACGATTCAAATTTTCTGGCGCGCATAGAGGCTCCGTATTGATTTACCCGACAGGCACCGCTGCGTTGTCGCTGCGCCTGCGTAAAAGCCCCCTCTATCCAGCTGCCCGTCATCCCTGTTCTCTTCTTTCTCAAGCAAAACCCGTTCCCATCCTCGAACGTGCGTCGCACGTGACCGACTCGACAGCGAAGCTGCGTTCGCTTGTGGTCGTTGCACCGACATTTCCACTGCGTCCCTCCTTTTCTGCCGCGTCTGCTCATCACGACGCGCATCTCTCGCTGTGCGTTCTGCACCAATCACGACTCGCGAGAGCGCTGCAACGCTGCTTCAACGTGCATCAATCAACCGATGAAAGCGAAAGTCGCTTTCAGGTGACAGAGACAGTGCTTCGAGAGAACGTGACGCAGAACGATCGGCGTCGCGCTCAGAATCATCGACGCAGAAGGTTTGTTCCCGCGTGAGATGAATTGGCGCGTGATCGCAACGATCAGCGCATCAGATGAAGAATTGATGAAATCGGGACAGCAGGTTCGTCGCTGCGCGGACGTTCGACATCGTTCCGTTTGATGCGCAGCGATGACTCCGCGCAGCGACAGTGTCGTTTCAGAAGCGGAAGGAAAGTTGCGCGCTCACGATGTCGACAGCGGACTCCTGCTGCCCGAGCAGCAGACCGCTGCGCGCCGTGCTGCCGTCGTTCTGTTCGATCGGCGTGTCGCTGCTGAATAGATGTGCGTAGCCGACATCGATCAGCCACGACGACGACGGCTCCCAGTGCGCGCCGATCGCGACCCACTTGCGATCGGTATCGGGCAGGCGCGCCGTGCGGGTGGCATCGGGCACCTGCGTTTCGTCGTACGCCAGACCGCCGCGCAGCTTCCACGCATCGTTCAACTTCCATGTCATGCCGATGGCGTAGCGCCAGGTGTCTTCCCACAGCTCCGGCGTGCTCGACAGCACCACGCCGTTGTCGCGGACGACGTCGAGATACTGCACGCTGCTCCAGCCGGTCCACGCAACATCGACGAGCAGCTCCGCGCGATCGCCGATGGCCTGGTAAAAGGAAGCCGTCGCGATATCTGGAAGCTCGATACCGACCGTGGCACCGCCGTCGGAGAGTGCACCGCCGGGTGCAGACGCCGCAGCGACGATGGCGGCGCCCGCCGGATTCGTCGGCGTCGGCGGCGAGAAATTCACAGTGCCGTCGACTTCGTAGGCGATCGAGGATCGATAGGACAGTCCGAGCCGCGTGCGCGGCGTGAACTCGAGCAGCACGCCGGCATTGAATCCCCACGCCGAGTCGTCGCCGCGCACCACCAGGCCGCCCTGCAACCCCGGATTGAGCGGCACCAGTGCCGGCGATACTGCGGCGATCGCGGCCGTATAGTTCACCGCATTGGTCAGCTCGGCCTGCATGCGCTGATAGCTGAGGCCGAAACCGAGCGACACGTGGTCGTTGAGACGGAACGCCAGCGACGGATTGAAGTTGTAGGTCTTGATCTCGGACTTCAGTGCCTGGAAGCGACCGATCCAGTCGTCGTCGTATTCCAGCGTGAGGCCGAACGGCACGTTGAAGGCAAAGCCCGCGGCGATGTCTTCGTTGAACGGCACGACGACATACAGCGCCGGCACGCCCTGGAAGCTGCCGGCGTCGCCGCCTTCCGTGCCCAGCGTCTGACCGAGCGCGGGCAGCGATCCTTCATCGTCGAACCTGGAGCTGATGCCGATGCCGCTGGCGACGACGCCGATCTGCGCCTGATCGAGCTTCAGCATGCCGGCTGCGTTGTAGAAAAGCGTCGTCGCGTCGTCCGCTGCCGCAGCCGTTCCCGAGAACGCGGTACCGAGGCGGCTCGCGCTCTGCTCCAGCAATGCAAAACCGGAAGCCAGCGACTGGCTGCTCGCCAGCATCAATGCCGAAGCGACGGCCAGACGAATCGGGTTGCGCGCGGATACGAAGATGCGATGCATGATGGACCTCGACGATGCAGAAGATGTCACCCGAGCTATTACGTCACGACGTGCAGGTGCAACATTCGCAATGTCCGAGATCGTGCGATTGTTCTGCTGTTATTGCCGAAGTCGCTGCGGAAGAGCCGCAAAGACCGCATGAAAGAAATTGAAGCAAAGTCCCTACTTTCTTTTATGCGGTCTTTTGCGGCCCGACTCTCTCCTCTCCTCACCTCATCCACGCATACAACCGCAACGGTTCCGTTTCGGGATGCGGTGTCGGCTTGCGCAGCACCCAGAAATTGTAGGACGCGAGCTGCCGGATGCCGAGCGTGAAGGTCAGCGCGTCATACATATAAGAGAGCGCGAACAGCGGCAGGAAGAACTCGCAGTAGGCGCTGCTGCTGTAGCCAGGCAGGTGGTACAGCTCCTCGAAGCCGACCTGCATGAACATGTGCCGGAACGCAGCGTAGTCGGTGCGATCGTAGTGTGCGCGAAAGCCCAGCAGCTTCGCGCGCTCGCCCATCGCGCGATCCAGCACGCGACGGCTGACGCGTTCGGGCAGCAGACGGTTCGCAAGGACGAAAGGCGCATAGCGACTGGGAAACTGCGCGACGAGGAATCCGCCGGGACGCAGGATGCGCAGCGCGCTTTCGAGGAATTTCTGATTGTCGGGGAAGTGTTCGATGCCGGAGTGGACCATGAACAGGTCTGCCGAATCGTCGGACAGCGGGATCGTCGCCGAAACATCGCATTCGATTCTTTCGTCGAGCGCATCGTTCGATGCCATTTCGGCCGCGTCGATGTCGAGTCCGATCAGGTGGATGTCGTACCAGCGCTTGTAGTGACGCGGAAAATGCCAGCGCTTGCCGGCGCCGACGTCCACGACGGTGCGCACGTCGGGACGCGACAGCAACAGGGCGCCTATCTTGCGAAAGGCGCCGAAGACATTGGCTTCGTCGATGTGCCGCGGCGTCAGTGCCTGGGAAATGCGACGGTTGGCGGCAAAGAACCTGTCCAGCACGGTGCCCCTCTTCCCTACGGTCGGCCGGGTATATGAGTACGCATCGGTCGGGGCTGCGGTTCCCGCTTGTGGGTCAGGCTTTAGCCTGACATCTCCCAAGGCCGGCTGAAGCCGGCCCCACAGGCGGAGCGCCGCCGGTTGGACTTTCGCGTCATGCGTACCTTAAGTTTGGCCCCGGGCGATCAGCGGGATCGCACGTCTCAAACTCAACGCGGGAGCTCCCGATGTCTCAACCGAGCTGGAAACCGGAAACGATCGCCGTGCACGGCGGCTACACACCCGATCCCACGACACGATCCGTGGCCGTGCCGATCTATCAGACGGTCGCCTATGCGTTCGACAGTACGCAGCATGGCGCGGATCTCTTCGACCTCAAGGTCGAAGGCAACATCTACACGCGCATCATGAACCCGACCAACGCGGTGCTCGAACAGCGCATCGCGGCGCTGGAGGGCGGCATCGGCGCGCTGGCGCTGTCCTCGGGCCAGGCGGCCGTCACGTACTCGATCCTCACCATCAGCGAAGCCGGCGACAACATCGTCTCCGCGAGCACGCTCTACGGCGGCACCTACAACCTGTTCGCGCATACGCTGCCGCAGTACGGCATCGACGTGCGTTTCGCCGACTATCGCGACCCGGACTCGTTCGCGAAGCTGATCGATGCGCGCACCAAGGCGATCTTCTGCGAATCCGTCGGCAATCCGCTCGGCAACATCACCGACTTCGAGCGCATCGCCAAGATTGCGCATGCCCACGGCGTACCGCTGATCATCGACAACACGGTGCCGACGCCGTACCTGTGCCGGCCGTTCGACCACGGCGCCGACATCGTCGTGCATTCATTGACCAAGTATCTCGGCGGTCACGGCAACAGCATCGGCGGCGCCATCGTCGATTCGGGCAAGTTCCCGTGGGCGCAGCACAGGGAGCGCTTCCGCCGCCTGAACGAGCCCGACGTGAGCTATCACGGCGTCGTGTACACCGAAGCGCTCGGCCCCGCGGCCTACATCGCCCGCGCGCGCGTCGTGCCGCTGCGGAACATGGGCTCGGCCCTATCGCCGTTCAATGCGTTCCTGATCCTGCAGGGCATCGAAACGCTCGGACTGCGCATGGATCGCATCAGCGAGAACGCGCTGAAGGTCGCGCAGCACCTGAGCCGGCATGCGAAAGTGAGCTGGGTGAAGTACGGCGGCCTGGAGTCGCATCCGGATCATGCGCTCGTGAAGAAGTACCTCGGCGGCAAGGCGTCGGGCATCCTGACGTTCGGCGTGAAGAGCGGCCGCAAGGGCGGCGAGAAATTCCAGGATGCACTCAAGCTCATCACGCGGCTGGTGAACATCGGCGATGCGAAGTCGCTCGCCTGCCATCCCGCCTCCACCACGCACCGCCAGTTGTCGCCGGCGGAACTGGAGAAGGCGGGCGTCACGGAAGACACCGTGCGCCTGTCGATCGGCATCGAACATATCGACGACATCCTGGCCGACGTCGACCAGGCGCTGGCGCAGACCTGATCAGGACGACGGCGAGCCGCGCACCTGCGCTGCGATCTCATAGGAGCGCAGGCGCGCGGCGTGTTCGTACATGTTGCAGGCGATGATGAGTTCGTCCGCGCCGGTGCGGGCGACGAAGGCCTCGATGCTCTCGCGCACCGTCTGCGGCGAGCCGATGGCGGAACAGGACAGCACGTCGCGCAGGATGGCGCGCTCGTAATCACCCAGCGAATCGAGATAGCCGGCGACCGGCGGCTGCAACTGCATCGGCCGTCCGGTGCGCAGCGCGACGAATGCCTGCTGCACGGAGCTGGCGAGCAGTCGCGCCTCTTCATCGGTATCCGCAGCGAAGACATTGAAGCCGAGCATGACGTACGGCCGCTCGAGCTGCGCCGAGGGCCGGAAGCCGTCGCGATAGATCTGGATCGCTTGCATCATCTGCGCCGGCGCGAAGTGCGAAGCGAAGGCGAACGGCAGTCCGAACGCCGCCGCCACCTGCGCGCCGAACAGGCTCGATCCCAGAATCCACAGCGGCACGTCGAGTCCCGCACCGGGCACGGCACGCACCGCCTGGTTCGGCTGTGCCGGCTGGAAGTAGCCCATGAGCTCGACGATGTCCTGCGGGAACTCTTCGGGATCGGACGACAGGTTGCGACGCAGCGCGCGCGCCGCCAGCTGATCGGAACCCGGCGCGCGACCGAGCCCGAGATCGATGCGCCCGGGGTACAGCGACTCCAACGTGCCGAACTGTTCCGCGATCACCAGCGGCGAATGATTCGGCAGCATGATGCCGCCGGCGCCGACGCGGATCGTCGAGGTGCCGCCGGCAACGTATCCGATCACCACGGACGTTGCGGCGCTCGCGATGCCGGGCATGTTGTGATGCTCCGCCAGCCAGTAGCGCCGATACCCCCAGCGCTCTGCATGCTGTGCGAGCTGCAGCGTGTTGCGGAAGGACTGGGCCGGTGTCGAACCAGCGGTGACGGGGGAGAGATCGAGGACGGAGAAGGGAATCATTGCGGGTTACTGGCTACTGGCTACTGGCTACTGGCTACTGGCCGGAGGGTGCGACGACGGCCCGGTTTCCGCAACACCCGCGGTATACATACGACGGCGACGCGGCGATGGATCATCATGGCCCATAGGAGACGTCGCGCGGAGGGCTGGCGGTGAATGTGATCGAGTGCTGAGGAGGAAGGAGGATTCTGTGGGTCAGGCTTCAGCCTGACTTCCGAAAAGAGGCCGGCTGAAGCCGGCCCC
>NZ_DAINNK010000029.1:0-54524 GCF_036735925.1 Povalibacter sp. | reverse complement strand
GGCCGGCTGAAGCCGGCCCCACAGCAAGAGGCCCCCACCCTAACCCTCCCCCGCTGCGCGGAGGAGGGGATCAGAAGGAGTCAGTGGTGCTTGCGATTCTCCGGAATGTCGACGAAGCGGCTCGCCGGCGGATCGCTCGCCGGGAAGGTGTCCTCCAGCGCTTCGTCGATGGCGGCATCGCTGCGCGCCTTCGGATGCTTCCCCCGCCAGCGATAGGCGATGCCCTTCAATGCCGGCGATAGGATCAGGCCGAGCGCCCCGACCAGTGCGAGGGTTTCGAGCGCATCGAACGCGGAGCGGCGGCGGCGGGACATGAGGAAACTCCAGTTCAGATCTTCGGCGGAACGATCGGGTGCGACGTCGACAGGCCGCCGTCCACCGGAAACGCCTGACCGTTGACATAGGACGCATCGTCCGAGGCCAGGAACAGCGCCATCTGCGCGATCTCCGCGGGAGCGCCGGCCCGGCGCAGGGGATTCAACTGCCCGATCCTGTGATCGGTTCCCCGGGCGCGCGCCTGTTCGAAGATCGGACGAGTCATACCGGTTTCGATGAGGCCGGGACAGATGGCATTGATGCGTACGCCGCTGCCGTGCAGCTGCCACGCCGTGGTCTGCACCAGGCTGATCACGCCGGCCTTGCTGGCGCTGTAGGGCGAGCCGCCCGCGCCTGAGCGCAGTGCCGCCACCGAGGCGGTGCAGATGATCGAACCGCTGCGACGTGGCGCCATGACGCGGGCTGCATGCTTCACTGCGAGGAAGGTGCCGATGAGATTGATCTTCAGGATCTCGGCCCAGTGCTCGGGCGTCTGTTCCTGCAACGGCACGATGCCGCCGCTCACGCCGGCATTCGCAAAGCACACATCGAGCGCACCGAACTCCTTCACCGCCGTATCGATGGCCGATGCCACATTGGTTTCATCCGATGAGTCCTTCACCAGCGCGATGACCTTGCCGCCGGCGTCGCGCACCAGCGCCGCGGTTTCTTCGACGGCGGGCGCACGATCGAGGATGACCAGATTCGCGCCTTCATTCGCAAACAGCAGGGCGCTGGCGCGTCCGATGCCGCTGGCGGCGCCGCTGATCAATGCGGTCTTGCCTTCGAGTCTGTTCATCGCGGTCCTCGCTGTCGTGAAGTTCAGCCGGTGACGTTCGGGTCGGCGCGTTTCGCGATGGCGACGATCGCGTCGACGATCTGATCCTGATATTGCGGCGGCAGGTCGTGACCCATGCCGGGAATGATGCGCAGTTCGGCGCCGGGAATGTTTTCCGCGGTGTCGCGACCGCCGGCCGCGGGCACGAGCGGATCGTCGGTGCCGTGGATCACCATGGTCGGTGTGCGGATGCGACGCAGCTTCTCGCGGCGATCGCCGTTCGCCGTGACCGCTGCAAGCTGGCGGCCGAAACCGGCCGGGTTGTAGTTGCGCTTCACTTCCGTCGTGAGCCGCTCGCGCGCGGCCGCTTCATCGAACGGCGCGCCGGGGCTGCCGATGACGCGCAGGGTGTTGAGACTGTGCTGCAGGTAGGCATCGAGATCGCTCGGATTCGGCGCGCGCGCCATCAACACGGCAGAGGCCGCCGGTGTCGGCGGCGGCAGTGCGGGATTGCCGGTGGTCGACATGATCGACGTCAGCGACAGCACATGCGATGCATGATCCGCTGCGACGAGCTGCGCGATCATGCCGCCCATCGACGCGCCGACGATGTGCGCCTTCTCGATCTGCAATGCGTCCATCAGCCCGACCGTGTCGGCGGCCATGTCGTCCAGCGTGTACGGCACCCGCACCGGCAGTCCTGCCATGCGGGCAGCAACGATCGTCGCGAGTTCCGGCACCGGTGCGCCATCCATCTTGGCCGACAGGCCGATGTCGCGATTGTCGAAGCGGATGACGCGGAAGCCGCGCTCGACCAGCTTGTTGCAGAAGGGCAGCGGCCAGCGCACCAGCTGCGCCCCCAGTCCCATGATGAGCACCACGGCTGGCCGGGACGCGGAGCCGAACGATTCGTACTCGAACGCGAGACCGTTGACGCTGATCTGGGGCACTGGAACGGTTTCCGGGCTGAAGCCGGCGGCGAGTTTGCAGGCGCCACCGTACTGCTGCAACAAAACAAATCTTCAGCGGTTCGCATCCTGTCGCCGGGTTCCGGGCGCGCAGGCGCTGTGGCATTGTGCGCCGTCCCAACAACGCCGTCCGACGATGACACCCGAATCGCTAATCGCCCAGGATTTCGGCCTGATTGCCGATCTGATCCACGCCCACGCAGTACAGCGGCCGCAGCATCCCGCGCTGGTTCGCGACGATACGGTGCTGCGCTACGGCGAACTCGATGCGCTGATGGACCGCATCGCCGCAGCATTGCAGCGCGACGGCGTGCGAGCCGGCGAGTCGATCGCCATTTGCGCAACGGCCAGTGTCGAATACGGCGTCGTGTTCCTCGGTGCGTTGCGCGCAGGCGTGGTGGTCGCGCCCCTGGCGCCGTCGTCCACGCCTGAAAGCCTCGGCATCATGCTGCGGGACTGCGGTGCGAAATCCGTGTTCCTCGATCAGTCCACTGCGGCCGCGATCGATGCGGCGCAGGTGCCCGTTCCCAGGATCAGCCTCGACGGTTCGCCGGCGGGTCAGCCGCTGAGTGCATGGCTCGCGCCGCCCGATGCGAAACCGCAGCCGGTGACGATCGATCCGGCGGCGCCGTTCAACATCATCTATTCATCCGGCACGACCGGCGCGCCGAAAGGCATCGTGCAGGCGCATCGCATGCGCTGGGCGCACGTGCGTCGTGCCGCGGGATCGGGTTACGACACGCAGGCCGTCACGCTCTGTTCGACGCCGCTGTACTCGAACACGACGCTGGTCAGTTTCTTTCCCGCACTCGCCGGCGGCGGCACCGTCGTGCTCATGCCGAAGTTCGATGCGACGAAGTTCCTGCAGCTCGCCCAGAAACATCGCGCGACGCACGCGATGCTCGTACCCGTGCAATACCAGCGCCTCATGGACCTGCCGGACTTCGACCGCTACGACCTGGGCAGCTTCCGCATGAAGTTCTGTACCAGCGCGCCGTTCTCCGCCGCGCTCAAGCGCGACATCCTGCGTCGCTGGCCGGGCGGACTGACCGAGTACTACGGCATGACCGAAGGCGGCGGCACCTGCATTCTCGCCGCACATGAATTTCCCTCGAAGCTGCACACGGTCGGACGTCCGGCGGAAGGTCACGACATCCGCCTGATCGACGAACAGGGCAATGAAGTCGCGGCGGGAGACATCGGCGAAGTCGTCGGCCGCTCGCCGGCGGCCATGATGAATGGCTACTTCAATCAGCCGCAGAAAACGTCCGAGGCCGAGTGGTACGACCGCGACGGCAATCGTTTCATCCGCACCGGCGACGTCGGCCGCTTCGACGCCGAAGGATTTCTGACGCTGATGGACCGCAAGAAGGACATGATCATTTCCGGCGGCTTCAACATCTACCCGTCGGATCTCGAAGCCGTGCTGTTCCAGCACGACGCCGTCAAGGACGCCGCCGTCGTCGGTGTGCCATCGCGGGAATGGGGCGAAACGCCGGTCGCGTTCGTCGAGTTGCAAGCGGGTCGCAGCGATGCACCCGAAGCCATCCGCCAGTGGGTCAATCAGCGCGTCGGCAAGACCCAGCGCCTCAGCGCGTTGGAGATAGTGTCATCGCTGCCGCGCAGCGCCATCGGCAAGGTGCTGAAGCGCGAACTGCGGGATGGGTACGTGGCTTCTTAGAAGAAGAATTTCACACGGAGATCCTCTTCTTCCTGTGGGGCCGGCTTCAGCCGGCCTCCTGTACTCGAAGAGGCCGGCTGAAGCCGGCCCCACAGAAGATCTCCGTGTGAAATTCCTGCTCTTATCCGTACTCCTCCTCCCGCAGCGTGCGCATCGCGCGGTAGTAGTGGAAGGTCGACCACAGGAAGACGAAGACGATGAAGGAAAGGGCGTAGCGCAGGCCGTCGGCCGTCGCCTGGGCTTCGGTGGCGCCGAGGTCGATGAAGTATCCCCTGAAGCTTTCGCTGACGAGGCCCGTGAGCGTCGGACCGATGCCCATGCCGATGAAGTTGAGCACCAGGAACAGCAGGGCGCTGGCGAGGGCGCGTTCGCGCGGGCCGACCAGCTTGTAGGTGCCGGAGATCGACGGCGCGAGATACATGGTGCCGAAGCACACGTAGATGAACAGGCAGATCAGCACCAGCGTGGTGTTGCCCATCATGAAGGCGGCCGCAGCGAAGGGCAGTGCGATCAGGTTGGAGACCGCCGGCACCTTCAGCAGGTAACGCGAATCGTTGTGCTTCTGCGAGAGCTTGTCTGCCCACGTGCCGCCGAAATAGGTGCCGGACAATCCGCCGATGCCGACGATGAAGGCCAGCCAGATGCCCGCTTCGGCGACGGTGAAGCCATGCGAGCGGATCAGGTACGAGTTGTAGAAGGCGCTGACGCCGTAGCTCACGAAGGCGTGCAGGCCCGAAGCCACCGACAGATGCTTGAACGTACGCTTGCCCCACAGCGTCCTGAGCACGGTGAGCATCGGCGGCGGTTCCCTGACCGCGTGCACGCCGCCTTCGGAGAACCCGCGCGGCGGTTCGCGCAGCGTGAGTTTCATGATGACGGCGAGCAGCAGGCCAGGCAGTCCCACCAGCAGGAACGCCGTACGCCAGCCGTATTCCTGCGCGACCACGCCGCCCACGAGCAGGCCGAGAAAGCTGCCGCCGTACACGCCCATCGAATAGATCGACAGCGCCGTGGCGCGGCGTTTGGGTTCGAAGTAATCGCTGATCAGCGAATGCGCGGGCGGACTGCAGCCGGCCTCGCCGATGCCGACGACGATGCGGCACAGGAACAGATGCATGAAATTTTTTGCCAGCGCCGTGGCGGCCGTCGCGGCGCTCCAGATCAGCAGCGATGCGGCGATGATGTTCACGCGATTGCTCTTGTCGGCGAGTCGCGCAATCGGAATGCCGACCGTGGTGTAGAAGGCGGCGAAGGCGAGGCCGCTGAGCAGGCCGAGCTGGGTGTCGGTCAGCGCGAAATCCCGCTTGATGAGTTCCATCAGCGTCGCGAGGATCTGCCGGTCGACGAAGTTGAAGACGTAGACGACGAACAGGAACCAGACGACGTACCGGCGATAGGCTTCGGAGCACTGGAATTCCTGCTCGCCCGCGGCTGCGCGCGTCGCTACGCCATTCGCTTCTGCCGACATTCCCGCTGCCCCTGATTGCAATGACGCAACGCCGCGCAGTTCCAGTGACCGGAACATGGTGTCGTTGCGCGGGCGGGGCATTGTGGCATCGGAGGTCTCGATTGCAATTGCGATCCAGAAATCCTTGCAGTTCGCGAGCGCTGCGCGGCAGGCGGGAAACGTGCGCAAATGCAGTCTGCGACGATCGGCGCAGCGGCGAGCGCTGCGTCTCGTTTGACAATTCTTTACTGTATGAGGTCCGTTGCTAGAATGCCGCGCATGAACGCAAATGCAGTGAATCCCGGTGCCGGCACGGCCGAACTCGCACCGCTCATGAATTCGATCGGCCACGCCGCCGCCGACGCCGCGCGAGAGCTTGCGAATTCATCGACGCAGCAGCGAAACGCTGCATTGCTGGCGACAGCAGCGGCGATCCGCGCGAACCGCACGTCGATTCTCGACGCCAACGCCCAGGATCTGCAGGGTGCGCGCGAACGCAACCTGTCCGCGGCGCTGCTCGACCGGCTGCTGCTCGACGACAAGCGCATCGAGAGCATGGCGCGCGGCGTCGAAGCCATTGCAGCCTTGCCGGATCCGCTCGGCGTCGTGACCGCCGACTGGACGCGTCCCAACGGCATGCGCATCCAGCGCGTGCGCGTGCCGCTCGGCGTCATCGGCATCGTGTACGAGAGTCGTCCCAACGTGACGGCCGATGCCGGCGCCCTGTGTCTCAAGTCGGGCAATGCGGTGATCCTGCGCGGCGGCACCGAAAGCACGCACTCGAATCGCGCCATCCATGCCTGTCTCGTGGCCGGATTGCGCGCCGCCTCGCTTCCCGATGCCGCCGTGCAGCTCGTGCCGACCGCAGATCGCGCCGCCGTCGGCTACATGCTGGGTTCGATGACGGAATTCATCGACGTCATCGTGCCGCGCGGCGGCAAGAGCCTCGTACAGCGTGTGCAGCAGGAAGCGCGCGTGCCGGTGATCGGACATCTCGAAGGGGTGTGCCACGTCTATGTCGATCGCGATGCGGATCCCGGCATGGCGCGGTCCGTCGTCCTGAATGCGAAGTTGCTGCGCACCGGCGTGTGCGGCGCGGCGGAAACGCTGCTGATCGATCGGGCGGCGAGCGGCACGCTGCTCGCGCCGCTCGTCACTGCATTGCTCGATGCGGGTTGCGAAGTGCGCGGCGATGAGACGGTTCGCGCCAGCGACCGCCGGGTCGTCGCGGCGACCGAGGAAGACTGGTACGCCGAATACCTCGACAGCATCATCGCGGCCCGGGTGGTCGACGGCGTCGATGCCGCCGTCGCACACATTGCGAAATACGGTTCGGGGCACACCGAATCGATCATCACCGGCAACGCTGCCACGGCGGAACGCTTCCTCACTCGCGTCGACAGCGCCATCGTGCTTCACAACGCCTCCACGCAGTTCGCCGACGGCGGCGAGTTCGGCATGGGCGCCGAGATCGGCATCTCGACCGACAAATTCCACGCCCGCGGTCCGGTCGGCGTGGAGCAGCTCACGAGCTACAAGTACGTCGTGCGCGGCAGCGGGCAGACGCGCTCGTAAGGTCCTCTTCTTCCTGTGGGTCAGGCTTCAGCCTGACTCTTCTCTTGTCATCTGCAGAAGAAGTCAGGCTGAAGCCTGACCCACAGAAGAAGAGCGGGGCTGCGTCACAACCTCACCGCAGCGACCGCCGATATACTCGCCCCGTCCTTCCTCGCCGAAGTCCGACGTCCATGAACCACCTGACCAGAATCGTTGCGCTGCTGTTCCTGGGAATGACGGTGGCGACCGCTCAGACGGCTGCACCCACTCTCTCGCAGTTGACCGCCGCAATCGACAAGGCGCGCCAGGAGCAGGTCGATGCGCTGGCGCCGCGATCTTTTGCGGCCGCAGTCGAGGCGCGCGATACCGCGGCTCGGGATGCCGAACGCGGTCGCGATCCGCAGCGTATTCGTACGGAGCTGGATCAGGGCTTCACGGCGCTGCAGCGGGCGCAGGCAGCTGCGGTCGCCGCCCGCGAAACGTTGCGGACCGTGATTGCGACCCGCACCGATGCGCTCGGCGCGAATGCCCCGACACTGGCGGCGGAGGAATGGGCCCGCGCCGATGATCGTTTCCGCGAAGCGGCGGCAGCGCTGGAAAAAAACGATCTCAAGAACGCACAACGTTATGCCGCCGAGGCCGACGTGCTGCTGCGCGATGTCGAGATGACGGCGATCCGCAACGGCGTCGTGAATGAGGCGCGCGGTCTCATCGCACAGGCCGACGCGGCCAGAGTCGAAAAGTTCGCGCCGCGCACCATCGCCGCGGCGAAGCGCCATCTGTCGCAGGCGGAGCAGGAGATCAATCGCAATCGCTATGAACCGGGCGTCGCCGTGAATCATGCCGCGCAGGCCAGCTACGAGGCCCGTCATTCCATGTATCTGGCGAAGCTCATCGAGGCGACGCTCGAGAAGAAGGGCGAACAGGCCGGCGTCGAGGAACTGATCCTGTCGTGGGAGGCGCCGCTGCGCGAGATCGCCGCCGCGGTGGACGTTCCGGCGCGTTTCGACAATGGCATGCAGCCCGTCATGCAGGAACTGCGCAAGCAGGCCCAGGAGCAGCAGCGCGAGAACCAGCGCCTGAGCCGCGACCTGCAGGACCGCAACGACCAACTGGCCGCCATGAACACCGAGATGGAAAAGCTCGAAGCCCGTCTGGGCGGCGTCTCCCAGGAACGCATCGCCCTGCAGCGCCGGGTCGATGCGCAGGAGCGGCTGCGCGCCAACGTGGCACGCATCGAGAGTTCCTTCACTGCCGACGAAGCACGCGTCTACCGGCAGGGCGAAGACGTGGTGATCTCGCTCACCGGCATCCGCTTCGCCTCCGGGCGCAGCACCATCGATGCAGCGAACGCGCCGCTGATGAACAAGGTCCGCGACGCGCTGGCGCTGTTCCCCGATTCGACGATGGTCATGGAAGGCCACACCGATGCCAACGGCACCGATTCAGCCAATCTGATCCTGTCGCAGGATCGTGCGGATGCCGTGCGGACCTACCTCGTGAACAACTTCGGCATCAGCGCCGAGAAGATCAGCTCGATCGGCTACGGCGAAACGCGTCCTGTCGCCAGCAACGAAACGGCCGAAGGCCGGGCGCGCAATCGCCGTATCGATCTGATCATTCATGTGCGGTGAAGAGAGGCAAAGAGTAACCGCATAGAACGCATAGAACGCATAGAAGAAAGAGAAAGGAAGTAGCCGCAAAAAGCGCAAAAGGCGCAAAAAAACAGGACTCCACATCCGAATCCTTTGCGCCTTTTGCGCTTTTTGCGGCCAGTTCTTCTGTTTTGCGTTCTATGCGTTCTTTGCGGTTACTCCGGTATTCCTTGCCCGAGCCCTGCCAGGCCGCCGCTCAACGAATAGGCGTGCGGGAAGCCGTGCGAACGCAGGTGTTCGGCGGCGGCTTTGCTGCGGGCGCCACGGGCGCAGATCAGCAGGTATTTCCGTTCGGGGTCGAGCGTACTCGCATCCGCCAGCAGGACAGCGAGCGGAATGTGCCGGGAGGCGGCGGCGATCGGCGCTTCGCGGACTTCGCGCAGTTCGCGCACGTCGATGAGGGCGTAACCGGTTGCGGCTGCGAGGTTCGTCAGCGTCACTTCCAGATCGCGCGCAGGAACGTCGATCTCGCGGGCGTCATGCTGGCAGTCGGCGCGATGTGGGGTCCGCAGCTTGCGCTGTTCCAGGGTCAGCAGATCGATCAGCACCATTTCGTTCCTGAGCTGGCCGGGCAGGTTCAACAGCAGCTTCAGTGCTTCGAGTGCCTGCAGCGTGCCGAGGACGCCCGGTACGGGGCCGAGGACGCCGGCTTCGGCGCAATTGCCTACCAGGCCGTCGCGCGTGGCGTCAGGCCACAGGCAGCGCAGGCAGGCACTGTCCGGTTCGGCGCGATACACCTGCAGCTGGCCTTCGTACTGATACACGCTCGCGAAGATCGCTGGCTTGCGTGCTTTCACCGCGGCGTCGTTGACGAGGAATTTCGTCGCGAAGTTGTCGCTGCACTCGACGACGAGGTCGTACCCGGACAGCAGTTGCAGTGCATTGTGTGCATCGATGCGCGGATGCGTATGAATGTGTACTTCCGGATTCAACGCCTGCAGACGCCGTGCGGCGAGCTGCGCCTTGGGCTGGCCGACATCGCCCAGCGAATACAGCGGCTGGCGATGCAGGTTGCTGGCATCGAGCGTGTCCGACTCGGCGATGCCGAGCGTGCCGACGCCCGCGCCGGCCAGGTAGTTCAATACCGGAACGCCGAGTCCGCCGGCGCCGATGACGAGCACGCGCGCCGCGCGCAGTTTCTGCTGCCCCGTCTCGCCGACTTCGCGCAGGGTGATCTGGCGGGAATAGTCGGGGAGGCTACAGGCTACAGGCTGCAGGCTGCAGGCCAGAGAGGAGGGATGGTGGTGATTGGCGCAGGCATCACTCTGGCCTGTCGCCTGTCGCCTGTCGCCTGTCGTCGCATCCCCATGCTCCGCACACCGCTCGCAATTCACCCACCCCGAATCCCCGCTGACGTAGTGCTCCTTCTTCCAGATCGGCACGCGATGTTTCACTTCGTCGATGATGAAGCGGCAGGCGGCGAAGGCTTCGGCGCGGTGGCGCGAGCTGACGCCGACCCACACCGCCATGTCGCCGATGGCGAGCGAACCGACGCGGTGTACGCAGGCGGCCTTGATGATGCCGAAGCGACGGATGGCCTCTTCCACGATGCGTTCGCCTTCCTTGTTGGCGAGCGCTTCGAATGCTTCGTATTCCAGGCGCGTGACGGCGAGTCCTTCGTTGTGATTGCGCACCCAGCCTTCGAAGGCGGCGTAGCCGCCCGCCGCGGGATCGGCGAGTTCGCGCCGATACGATTCGACATCGAGCGCGCTGTTGCTGAAGCCGAAGGATTTCATCCGCCGGCCACCGGAGGAATGAAGACGATCGTGTCGCCGTCGCGCACGGGTGCGTTCCAGTCGGCGAATTCGGAGTTGATCGCGACTTTCAGCTGTTGCGGCGCCAGCTTGAACGGATGACGCGTCTGCAGCTCGGCGTAGAGTTCGGCGGGTGTTGCCGCTGTCGTGGAGACGGATTCGTCGCTGCGTCCGGCCTGTTCGCGGAACAGCGCGAAATACTGCACGCGAACTGCTTTGCGACTCGCCGGCTCATCGCTTCGAGGGCTGCGCAGCGCTGCGCTCGCCGCAACGAATTCGTCCGCCGTATTCACGTTGTCCAGCGAACGCGGATCGGGCAGGTCGAGCAGCTGCGTGTCGGAATTGATCAGAAACTTGCGCGGGCACTGCTTGCCCGCATCGACATGGGCCTGCAGCGGCTCGCGCGCGGCAGGTTCCCAGATCGCGCACAGCGGCTCGGGCAGGCCGTCGTGACTGCTGCAGTAGGCGGTCGCAAGGCATGACGGATTGCGATGCGCGATCAGATGATCGAGTGTGGCGCGCGTCAGGAACGGCAGGTCGCACGCCACGATCAGCCACGCGGCCTTCGGATGCTGCGCCAGCGCCGCGGAAATGCCGGCGATGGGGCCGGTGCCGGGCCGGCGATCGACGATCTGCGGGAAGTTCGCGCGCGTCGGTTCATCGCGTTGATCGGGGCGCACGGAAACGAACGTGGCTGCACAGACCTGCGACACGAGGTCGTAGGCCCACGCCAGTTGCGACTGTCCGTGATACGCGAGCGCCGCCTTGTCGCGCTGCATGCGCGTGCTGGCGCCGCCAGCGAGAATCAATCCGAACAGCGCGGGCGTGCTCATCCGATGTCGCTCTTGCCGCCGCGCTTCTCGACCAGCCTGGTCTGCACGATGGCGATGTCGTGCGAGAGCGCCTTGCACATGTCGTAGATCGTGAGCGCCGCGATGCTGGCGCCCGTCAATGCTTCCATTTCCACGCCCGTCTTGTGATGGACCGAAACCGTGCAACGCACCAGCGCATCATCGCCGTCCATGTCGATCTGCACCTTGCAGTTCTCGATGCCGAGCGGATGACAGAAGGGAATCAGTTCGTGCGTACGCTTCGCGGCCATCACGCCGGCAATGATCGCCGTCTGAAACACCGGCCCCTTCGCCGTGCTGAATCCCTGCGCCCGCAACGCGTGCGCGACCTCCGCCGGAAACCGCACGCGCGTCTCCGCCGTCGCCGTGCGTTTCGTGACGGTCTTGTCGCCGACGTCGACCATGGTCGGGAGGTTGGCGGAGTCGATGTGGGAGAAGGGAGGCATGAGGAAAGGCTACAGGCTACAGGCTACAGGCTACAGCCGGAGAATACCGCGGTAGATGGTGGTGAGGCATCCGGCCAGTCGCCTGTAGCCTGTAGCCAGCAGCCATCGGCGGCGTCAGCCGCCGATGTAGTACATCTCGATCTTCCGCAACGCATGCTCCCGGCTGCTCAGCGTCGCGCGCTGTTCGCTGTAGCGGTCGCCGCGTTGCCGCCAGGTATCGAAGATCAGCGTGCGCAGTTCGTCGTCGCTGGCGCCGGAGCGCAGGGGGGCGCGCAGATCCGTGCCGTGCGTCGCGAACAGGCAGGTGTAGAGCACGCCTTCCGAAGACAGGCGGGCGCGGGTGCAGGCGCCGCAGAAGGGATGGGTGACCGAGGAGATGAAACCGATCTCGCCGGCGCCGTCGTCGAATGCATAGCGTTCCGCCACTTCGCCGCGATAGTTTTCTTCGACGGGATGCAGCGGCCAGCGCGCGCTGATGCGTTCGAGCAGTTCGCGCGACGGCACGACGCGATCGAGGCTCCAGTGATTGCGGTTGCCGACATCCATGTATTCGATGAAGCGCACGATGACCGGCGTGCCGCGGAAGCGTTCGACCAGGTCGAGCGCGGTGTGATCATTGAGTCCGCGCTCGACCACGGCATTGATCTTGATCGGCGCGAGTCCGGCGTCGAGCGCCGCCTGGATGCCTTCGAGCACGCGATCGCGTTCGGCGAATCCGCCGCTCATCTGCCTGAAGATGTCGGGATCGAGCGAATCGAGGCTCACGGTGATGCGCTGCAGGCCGTTGGCCTTCAGCTGCGCTGCATGCTGTGCGAGCAGCACGGCGTTGGTGGTGAGCGCAACGTCCTGGACGCCTTCGATCGCCGTGAGTTCGCCGACGAGTTCCGGCAGGTTCGGCCGCAGCAGCGGCTCGCCGCCGGTGAGGCGCACTTTCCTGACGCCCAGTTCCACGAACACCCGCGTGAGGCGCGCGATCTCTTCGAACGACAGACGCTCGCTGGATTTCAGGAAGCGATAGTGCTCGTGGAAGGTTTCCTTCGGCATGCAGTACGGGCAACGGAAGTTGCACCGGTCCATCACCGAAATGCGCAGGTCGTGCAGCGGCCGGCCCAGCGTGTCGCGAGGGCGGGGAGTGACGGGCATGTTGACGATCTGCGCCATGCTGCGGCTACCAGCGGTAGAACGGGACGACCGTGCCCGGCGGCACGAGCGTCGGCCCGGGCGGCAATTCGACGAATCCGTCGGTGCCGATCAGGGAAGTGAAATCTCCCGAGCCCTTCGTCGGACGCGGCCTGGCCAGCCTCTGGGCGGCGGTTTCGGGGACGCACTGCACCGGCAGAAAGAAAGCCAGCGGCGGTTTCACGTTGACGGCTTCCGCCAGGGCGATGCGCTCCGCGGCATTCTGCGACGCGCCCATGGCTGCTGCCAACCCCGGCAGCACGTAGCGGCTCAGGCATACGAGCGTGGAGACAGGGTTTCCCGGCAGCGCGTATACGGTTCGCCCCTGCGTCGAGGGTGTCGTGCCGACACCGAACCACATGGGTTTGCCGGGTCGCTGTGCGATCTTGTGGAAGACCACGCCGATGCCGAGTTCCGTCAGCACCTGCGGCACGAAATCGAATTTGCCCATCGAGACGCCGCCGCTCAGGATCAGCACGTCGTGCGTGTCGAGATGCAGGCGCAGGCGCTGGCGCAGCGTGTCGAGATCGTCCGGCAGATGATCCTGCGCCACGTGGCCGTAGCCGCGTCGTTGCAGCGAGGCGAGCACGCCGTAGGCATTGGAGCGATAGATCTGCCAGTCCTGCACGGGTTCGCCCGGCTCGATCAGTTCATCGCCGGTCGAGATCACCACGATGCGCGGCGAGCGGCTCACCAGCGCGCGCGACAGTCCCGAGGAGGCGATCACTGCGACCTCCGGCGGGCCGAGCCGCGTGCCCGGCTGCAGCAGGGGTTCGCCGGCGCGACAGTCGAGGCCGCGCGAATGAACGTTCATGCCCGGCGTCGCGACGACGTCGTCGGCGAGCGTGGCCACGCCATCGTCAATGGAAATCCGCTCGACCGGTACGACGCAGTCGCAGCCGGTGGGCGCCACCGCTCCGGTCATCACTTCGAAACAGGCCTCGCCGTCGGCGAGCGCCTGCCCCGGCGCGCCGGCCGCCTGCGTGCCGGCGATGCGGAACGATCGACGCCCCGCCGCGCTGGCGAAAGCGATGCCGTCCATGGTGACGCGGTCGAACGGCGGCTGATCGCGCGATGCGACGATCGGCTCGCGCAGCACCTGGCCGATCAGGTGCGTGAGCGGCACCGATTCCGGTTCGAGCGGCGTGACATGGCGGGCGATCGCGGCGACGGCGTCGGCGGGTGAAAGCATGAGCCGATTGTGGCAGATCGACTCGCGCAAACGAAAACGCCCGGCGAGGGCCTGTGGGGCCGGCTTTAGCCGGCTCTTGATCTTGCAGGTCAGGCTTCAGCCTGGCGATTCCGAGGCCGGCTGAAGCCGGCCCCACAGTAAGAAGAAGCGAAGATCAGCCGCGTGCCTTGAACACACGCACCTGCTCGTTGAACTCCTTCGCCTTGGACTGCAGTTCCTCGACCGCTGCGTTCAGCTTCTTGGACTGCATGGTCTTGACCTGCATGAGCTGCGCCGTGCCCACCGCCTTCGTCTTGGTCTCTTCGTCCAGACAGGCGCCGAACGCCTTCACCTCGGCGTCGTAGGTCTTGAATGCCGTCATGGCGGCGACCATCTCGGCTTCGCTCGCGGTTTTGCCGTCGGGGATCGACGCCGGGGCCTTGGGGTACACGCAATCGGCATGCGCCGAGAGTGACAGGCTCGCGAAGGCCAGAATCGCAAGGCAATGGGTCTTGGTCAGCGTCATCGCTCAGATCTCCGATAGAGGTTCAATGAAAATCGTCAGGCCGCGAATCACGCGGCGCCTGCACAGGTCATCGGCACCGATGGGGAGGGCTTGATGCGCGTGCAGGTGCGGCTTTGTGCAACTGCGACATGAGTCGCAGGGTGCGCGGACTGCAGTGCGGCCGGTATCAGCCGCGTGCCTTGAAGATGCGAACCTGTTCGTTGAACTGCTTGGCCTTTGCCTGCAGTTCGTCGACGGCGGCGTTCAGTTTCTTGGTCTTCATGGTCTTGAGCTGCATCAGCTGGGCGCTGCCGGACCGGCCATTCACTTCCTCTTCGAGGCAGTTGCCGAAGGCCTGCACTTCCTCGTTGTAGGTCTTGAAGGCCGTCATGGCGGCGAGCATTTCCTGCTCCGTGGCCGTCTTGCCGTCGGGAATGGTGGCCGGGGCCTTCGGGAATGCGCATTCGGCCTGCGCCGAGGCGGCGAAGCCGGCGAGGGCGGCGGTGAACACAATCGCGGCGATCAGGTTCTTCATCTCTCCATCTCCGTGCGACACAGGGTTACCCGCGGAACGGGGCCGATCGAATCCCTGAATCGGCCCGCGCGGCGCAGGACTTGAGAGATGCGGCGGCGCGTTCTTCACATAACCGAGGCCGCCTTCCCCGATTCGTGACCTGCGCCACGATCCCGACGCCGTAAATGCAAAACGCCCGGCGCTCGCAATCGAGCGGCCGGGCGTTTTGTGTGCTCGTTCCCGCGTGTGCGGGAGAAGATCAGCTCTTCTTGCTGCGTGCCTTGTAGACCTTCACCTGCTCGTTGAAGCGCGAGGCATGGGCTTCCAGTTCTTCCACGGCGGCGTTGTGACGCTTGGCCTGGATGGCCTTGATCTGTGCGATCTGGTCGGCCGGGGCCTCGGCACCGGCGGCGTCGATGCGTGCCTGCATTTCCATGTCGAGGCAGCTCAGGTACGCGGTGACCTGGTTGTTGTATTCCTTCACGGCCTTCATGCCGTCGATCATTTCCTGCTCGGTGGCGGTGGCGCCATCGGGGATGGAGGCGGGCGCCTTGGGGTACAGGCATTCCGCGTTGGCCAAGCCGGTGCTCAGCAAGCCCACCAGCGTGAGGCTGGCCAGAAACTGGATCTTCATTACATACCCCTCGTGTCTTTATCTCGGCCCGATCCGGCCGCGGAATGGTGAATCGGCACGCAATATAAGGCGTCGCGGTCCGGCTTGGCTACGCCGGAACCGGGTTCATCCGGCACGACGCCGGGTTCATTGCGCAAAGTTAAGTGCGCACGCCTCTATACTGCGGCGCGCCCGTAGCTCCAGCCGCGGATATTCGCTGACGGAACATCACCGATAGTCGCCTGCCGATGACAGCTGCCGAACTCGACGCCATCCGCCTGAGCCTGTCCGTTGCGCTGCGCAGCGTCCTGTTCGGTCTGCCGCTGGCCGTGCTGGTCGCGTGGATCCTGGCGCGGCGCCGCGCGGGCGGCCGCATCTTGCTCGATGCCTTCGTGCATCTGCCGCTGGTGCTGCCGCCCGTCGTCGTCGGCTATCTGCTGCTGCTGCTGTTCGGCACGCGCGGGCCGATCGGCGGCTGGCTGGATCGCACGTTCGGCGTGCAGCTGATCTTCACCAGCACGGGCGCAGCACTGGCGACGGCGGTCATGACGTTTCCGCTGATGGTGCGGGCCATCCGCATTTCGCTCGAAGGCATCGATGCCGGGCTCGAAGAGGCCGCGCGCACGCTCGGCGCCGGCGCCTGGGACCGGTTCTGCAGCATCACCCTGCCGCTGATGCTGCCGGGCATTCTCGCCGGCGCCGTCACCGCATTCGCTGCGGGCCTGGGCGAGTTCGGCGCGGTGATCACGTTCGTGTCGAACATTCCCGGCGAAACGCGCACCTTGCCGCTCGCGCTCTACACGGCATTGCAGACACCGGGCGGCGATGCGCTGGCCGCGCGACTCGCGACCATTTCCTTCACGCTCGGCATCGCCGGGCTCATTGCGGCCGAACTCATCGCGCGACGCCTGCGCCGGATGCTGGGGCGATGACGTGAAGATCGCCGCCCGGCTGCATCGCAGTGAATTCACGCTCGACGTCGCCGTCGACGTTCCCGCCGCCGGCACCGTCGCGCTGTTCGGCCGCTCCGGCTGCGGCAAGACGACGCTCGCCAACATCATCGCGGGCCTGCTGCAGCCGGAATCCGCCGTCATCGAGATCGGCGGCGTCACGCTGGAAAACACGCAAACGCGGACGCGCGTGCCGGTCGAACGGCGCCGCATCGGCTATGTCTTCCAGGATGCGCGCCTGTTTCCCCACTTCAGCGTGCTCGGCAATCTGCGCTATGGCGAACGCCGCGCGCCGGCCGCGCAGCGCGCGATCACGTTCGATCACGTCGTCGACCTGCTGGGGCTGACGCACCTGCTGCAGCGTCGACCGCGCGAGCTGTCCGGCGGCGAACGCCAGCGCGTCGCGCTGGGTCGCGCATTGCTGTCGCAGCCGCGCCTGCTGCTGCTCGACGAACCGCTGGCCTCGCTCGATGCCGCGCGCCGCGAAGAGGTGCTGCCGTATCTGGAAAAACTGCGCGATGAACTGTCGATCCCCATCATTTTCGTCAGTCACCAGTTCGACGAAGTGCTGCGCCTGGCAACGCACGTGGTGCTCATGAACGATGGCCGCATCGTCGCGCAGGGCGCCGTCGAAGCGATGAGCCTGCATCCGGAACTGCGCGCCATCGTCGGCGCCGAAGCCGTCGGCTCCGTCGTCAGCGGTTCCATCGTCGCCGCCGATCCGCACACCGGACTGGCTGCCGTGCAGGTCGGCGAAGGCGTTCTCAACGTCACCTTGCGCGACGCCCACCCCGGCACGCAGGTCCGCGTGCAGGTCCTGGCCCGCGACGTCATCCTCGCAACCTACCGCCCCGAAGGCCTGAGCGTCCGCAACATCCTCGCCGGCCGCATTACCGCGATCGTCCCCGACGACGTCGACGCCGACCTCGTCAGTGTCGACGTCGGCGGCTCCATCGTCCTCTCGCGTGTCACCCGCGCGGCACTGCAATCCCTCTCGCTGCAAGTGGGTATGCAGGTGTGGGTGCTGGTGAAGGCGGTGTCGATCCGCGGGCATGCGTTTCTGGCGCCGCGTGGGGGATGAAGAGAATGGCCGCAAAAAGGCGCAAAACTCACAGAAAATAGAACTGGTATTCAGTCCCGCGGGTCTACGCTGTGCGGAAGAGTGCACGGGGATCATGGAAGATGGATGACATCAGAAAGCTGTGTGATGCAGTTCGCGAGACGGCGTTCGCTGTGCACACGTACTTCAGGCACGGACATCTGGAGAAAGTCTATGAGAATGCGCTGGCTCACCGCCTGCGTGTTGCAGGAATGCAAGTGACGCAGCAGCAGCCACTGTCCGTGTTCGACAAGGACGGAACCAACGTCGGGCAGTATTTCGCCGACATCGTCATCGAAGAATTCCTCATCGTCGAGATCAAGGCGGTCGGTTCGCTATGTGCAGAGCATCAGGCTCAGTTGCTGGGCTACCTGCGTTCAGCCCGTGTTGAGCATGGCCTGCTCATCAACTTCGGTTCGCGAAAATTCCAGATTCGAAAGTACGTGCTATCTGCAGTCGATGCCGGCCCAACAATTCTCGATCCCCTGTGAGTTTTGTGTTCCTTGCGCTTTTTTTGCGGCCATTCTCCGACTCCTATCTTATCGGCAACTCCTTCGACTTCTGCACCGTCCGCAGCGCGAAGCTCGAATGCACGCGTGCGACGCCCGGTAGTCGCGTGAGGTACTTGCTGTGCAGGCGTTCGAAGTCGGCGGTGTCGGCGACGACGACACGCACGACGTAGTCGTAGTCGCCGGTCATGAGATAGCACTCCATCACCTCGGGAATCTTGCGCACGGCTTCTTCGAACTTGCGCAGGTCGACTTCGTCCTGGCGATCGAGCGTGATGTTCACGAACACGTTCACCGGACAGCCGGCGCGTTGCTGGTTGATGCGCGCGGTGTAGCCCTCGATCAGGCCGGACTCTTCCAGCGCGCGCACGCGGCGCAGGCAGGCGGATTCGGAAAGATTCACGCGCTCGGCGAGCTGGCTGTTGGCGATGCGGCCATCGATCTGCAGGGCCTGCAGGATTGCGCGGTCGAAACGGTCCAGTGACATGCGCAAGAATCCTTCGTGAACTTCGAAAATGTTCGCAGAGTCTGCCAGAAACCGCTGTATACAGGCCATATTGTGCAAGTTCCCCGCTTGCCCGGCGCCTACTGTGGCTGTGTCAACACTCACCGCGAGGTCTGCATGCGTATCGGCGTCCCGAGGGAAATCAAAAACCATGAGTACCGCGTCGGCCTGGTCCCGGCCGGCGTGCGCGAACTCACCGAAGCGGGGCATGAGGTTCTTGTTCAAAGTGCGGCGGGAGCCGGGATCGGATTCGACGACGCGGCCTATCGAACAGCCGGCGCGCGCATCGTCCCGCAGGCAGCAGAGGTGTTTGCCGCGGCCGATCTGATCGTGAAGGTCAAGGAACCGCAGCTGGCGGAGTGCCGGATGCTGCGTCGTGGCCAGACGTTGTTTACGTATCTGCATCTCGCCGCCGACGCGGCACAGGCGAAAGCATTGATGGCTTCGGGCGCGACGGCCATCGCCTACGAAACCGTCACTTCGCCGGACGGCTCGCTGCCGCTGCTCACGCCGATGAGCGAAGTCGCGGGGCGCATGTCGGTGCAGGTCGGCGCCGTGTCGCTGCAGAAGGCGAACGGCGGCTACGGCGTATTGCTCGGCGGCGTGCCGGGAGTTGCGCCGGCGAAAGTCGTGATTCTCGGCGGCGGCGTGTCAGGCACGTGCGCTGCCGAAATGGCCGTGGGCCTGCGGGCCGACGTGACCATCGTCGACAAATCTCTGAAGCGGTTGCGCGCGCTCGATGCGCAGTTCGGCGGCTCGCTCAAGACAGTCGCCTCGACATCGGAAAGCATCGAATCGCTGGTCACGCCGGCCGATCTCGTGATCGGTGCGGTGCTCGTCGCGGGTGCCGCGGCGCCCAAGCTCGTGACGCATGCAATGGTGAAGAAAATGAAGCCCGGCGCCGTGATGGTCGACATCTCCATCGACCAGGGCGGCTGCTTCGAAACCAGTCGCCCGACCACGCACGCCGAACCGACCTTCGTCGTCGACGGCGTCGTGCACTACTGCGTCACCAACATGCCCGGCGCCGTGCCGCGCACGTCGACGTTCGCGCTGACCAACGCAACCCTGCCGTACGTGAAGGCGCTGGCCGCTCACGGAACGCCGAAGGCGCTCGCCCTCGACGCGCACCTGGCTCACGGCCTGAACGTCTTCGACGGCGCGATCACGCACGAAGCCGTCGCCCGCGATCTCTGCCTGCCGTTCCGGCCCTATCACGGTGCGCAGGCGCACGCTGCATGAATTGATCGATTCCGTTCGCGCTGTTCGAATCCCCCTGACTGGCCCGCTTCTTAGCGGGCTTTTTTTTGGGGGAGGGTCGGATGGGAGGATGTGCTCCGCCTGTGGGGCCGGCTTTAGCCGGCCTGAGAACTGTCAGGCTAAAGCCTGACCTACAGAAGAAGCGGCTCTCGTTCCTCTCCAGGGTTTGAATTGCCGCGAGCCACCCGCATACTCGCGCGATGCTCGATCGCATCACGCCCATCAACAAAACCCTGATCCTGATCAACGTCATCGTGTTCGGCCTGCAGTATCTGGCCGGCCACCTGGTGAACGTTCAGTTCGCACTATGGCCGCCGCAGATCGAGCGCATGGGCGGTCCGCCGTTCCAGGTCTGGCAGCTGCTGACCTATGGCTTCATGCACGGCAGCTTCATGCATCTGTTCTTCAACATGTTCGCGCTCTTCATGTTCGGTTCGGACGTCGAGCGGCTGTTCGGCTCGAAGCGCTATCTCACGTACTACCTCGTCTGCGTGATCGGCGCCGCGCTCATGCATCTGATCGTGGTGCGTATCGCCAACCTGCCGCCGGCTCCCGTCGTCGGTGCATCGGGCGCCGTGTTCGGCATCCTGCTGGCGTTCGGCATGGCGTGGCCGAATCGCAAATTGATTCTGCTGCCCATTCCCATTCCGATGCCCGCGTGGCTGTTCGTCACGCTCTACGGCCTGCTCGAGCTCTACCTCGGCATCACGCAGACAGCACAGGGCGTTGCACACTTCGCTCATCTGGGCGGCATGGCGACCGGCTTCGTCCTGATTCGTTACTGGCGGGCGCAGGCGCGGCGGCGGAGTTGAGAGGAAGAAATAGCCGCAAAAGGCGCAAAAAAGAGTTGATTCCATTTTGTGCTTTTTGCGCCTTTTGCGGCCATTCCTCCTCTTAAGGATTCGTCCCGCGCAGCTCGACCACCCGCCGACGCATCACCTCCAGCTCCGCCTCCTCCGGTGCGATCGGCTCGCCCACGCGCAGGGTGATGCGCGCCCAGAAGCGGCGGGGCCAGCGGTTCCAGACGGGGCCGTATTGGCGAGAGAACATGGAATGCCACAGACCGCTGAGTGACATCGGGATCACGGGCACGGGCGTTTCTTCGAGGATGCGCAGCATGCCGGGGCGGAAGGGGCCGATCTCGCCGTCGGCGGTCAGGCGGCCTTCGGGGAAGATGCACACCAGGTTGCCGGCGCGCAGTTCCTGGGCGACGAGCTGGAAGGCGCGTTCGTAGCATTCGGGATCTTCCTTCTGCGGCGCCACCGGAATGGCCTTCATGCCGCGGAAGATCGTGCTCAGCACCGGAATCCTGAAGATGGCGTTCTCCATGATGAACCGTACGGGGCGGCGTGAGGCGGCGGCGATGACGATGGCGTCGACGAAGCCAACGTGGTTGCAGATCAGCAGGGCAGGGCCTTCCTCGGGAATGTTCTTCAGGCCTTCCGTCTTCAGCCGGTACATGAAGTGCACCAGCAGCCACGCGAGGAAGCGCAGCAGGAATTCCGGCACCAGCGTGTAGATGTAGATCGCGACGAAGGCGTTGAGGAGGCCGGTGGCCAGCAGCAGTTGCGGAATGGTCATGCCGGCTTCGAGTGCTGCCGCGCCGAACAGCGCCGCGACCACCATGAACGCGGCGTTGAGGATGCTGTTGGCGCCGATGACGCGCGAAATGACTTCGCGTCGCGAGCGCTGCTGGACCAGCGCGTTCAGCGGCACGATGAAGAAGCCGCCGAAGACGCCGATCAATCCCAGGTCGAGCAGCACGCGCCATATGCCGGGCTGTGTGAGGAAGGCGCTTGGCGCCAGCAGCTGCGGGCCGAGCGCTGCAGGCGCGGCAAAGTAGAGATCGACCGCGAACAGCGTGAGGCCGATCGAGCCGAACGGCACCAGGCCGATTTCCACCTTGTGACCGGACAGGCGCTCGCACAGCAGCGAGCCGATGCCGACGCCGGCCGAGAACACGACCAGCAGCACCGTGACGACTTCCTCGTTGCCGCCGAGGATGTCCTTGGAATACAGCGGTAGCTGCGCCAGCACCAGCGCGCCGTAGAACCAGAACCAGGAGATGCCGAGGATCGACAGGAACACCGTGCGCGATTCGCGTGCGGCCTGGATGTTGTCCCACGCGGACGTCCACGGACGCCAGTCGATGCGCAGGCTGGCATCGGCCGGCTTGAGTTTCGGAATCGCCAGGCTGGCGGCAAAGCCTGCCACTGCGATGGCGATCAGCGCGGTCGAGATCACATCGATGTCGCCGTGACTCGCGAGGATGCCGGCGAACAGCGTGCCGAGCAGGATCGCGAGGAATGTCCCCATCTGGATGAGCGCGTTGCCGCCGACCAGTTCGCTCTCTTCCAGCACCTCGGGCAGCAGGCCGTACTTCGCCGGTGCAAAGAACGTCGAGTGCGCGCCCATCATGAACAGCGCGCCGAGCAGGATGCCGATGTGCTGTTTCGCGAAGCCGACCGCGGCCGTCGCCATGATGAGAATCTCGAACGCCTTGACCGCCTTCAGTACCACCGTCTTGTCGTAACGCGTGGCGAGCTGCCCGGCGATGCCGGAGAACAGCACGAACGGCAGGATGAACAGGCCGCCGGCGAGATTGGTCAGCAGTTGCGGTTCGAGGGTCGTGTACGTCGCGGCCTGATACGTCGCCAGGATGAGCAACACGTTCTTGTAGACGTTGTCGTTGAACGTACCGAATGCCTGCGCCCCGAAGAACGGCAGGAAGCGGCGTTGCGCGAAGAGTCGGAACTGGCTCGGCTGCTGGGCGGGATTCATGCGCATCCTGTTGCGGGCATTGTTGGTATTCTGGCCGTCGCGCCGATCTTGCCATTGCTGCCGGGTCGTCGTCGCCTGCTCAACCATTCAAGGCCCTGCATGCCCGCAAACGCACACCCGCCACGCATCATCGGCATCGGCGGCACGACCAAACCGGGCTCGTCGACCGAGCGCACGCTGACGGCCACGCTGCAGGCGGCCGAAAGGTTGGGGGCGCAGACGATGCTGTTTGCCGGTCCCGTGCTGGCGCAGCTACCGCTGTACTCGCCGGAAGATGCGCAGCGCTCCGAACTGCAGCGCCAGTTCGTCGAAGCCGTGCGTCACGCCGATGGTCTGATCCTGGCGACGCCGGCCTATCACGCCGGCATTTCCGGATTGCTCAAGAACGCCATCGATCTGCTGGAAGATCTGCGCGGCGACGTGCGGCCGTACCTGCACGATCGCGCCGTCGGCTGCATCGTCACGGCGCATGGCTGGCAGGGCGCAGGCACGACGCTCACGTCGGTGCGCACCATCGTTCACGCCCTGCGCGGCTGGCCGACACCGCTCGGCATCACGCTGAATACGGCGGAACGGCTCTTCGACGACGAGGGCGACTGTCTCGACGAAAGGGTGCAGGTGCAGTTCGCGATGCTGGCGGCGCAGGTGGTCGGCTTCGCCAACCGCATGCGTCACTGATTCGCTGCGGGCGCGCGCAATGCGTTGTGTGCTTCGACCGGCGTGAGGTCGCGATCGCCGGCATCGTGGGCGATCGCGCACAGCAGCGCGAGCCCCGGCGCAGCCTGGCCCTTCGTGATCGTGGCGGACCACTTCAGTTTGTGATGTTCGAACGTGGCCTTCAGTGCCTCGGCTGCCGTGCGTATGGCTTTGCCTGCGTCCGGGCGGGCGGATTTCAGATCGTCGACCGTCTGCGCCGCCGCTTGCGTTACTCGTGTGGCCCAGGCCTGCACGATCGCGTTGTCGCCGCCGGTCTCGCCGATCAGCTTCAGGGCCGTCTGTTCCGGGCGCACGGTGCGGCCCGGCTGTGATTGATCGAGCCATCCGGCGAGCGCTTCGGTGTGACGCTGCAGCGCCTTGAGCGCATTGCGCAGTTCGCGCCGCTGCTCGCTGCCTTCGAGTTCGCGTTCGCGACGATAGAGCGCCGCGATGCCGGCGGCGTGAGCGACGAATTCGTCCGAGTCGCAGATTGCGCGCGCGACACGTTCCAGGGCCTTGCCGGCCTTTCTGCGTTTCATGAATCCGGGAAACTCCAGCGGGAAGATCGGCCGCGAGTTTGCCGGGGGCGCGGCGGGTTCTCAAGAACGCCGCGGATTCTCGCTCTTCCTGTGGGTCAGGCTTTAGCCTGACTTCCGAAAAGGCCGGCTGAAGCCGGCCCCACAGTCAGAGCGATGCAGCTCCGCCTGTAGGTCAGGCTTTAGCCTGACTCTGAGAGGCCGGCTGAAGCCCCATGGCACCGACTCAAGCGATCGGCCCATACCTTCCGCTCTCTATCTTCTCTTCTCCAACTGCATTCAACACGCCACCACTGTAGTGAGCCACCGATCAGAGAAGACCCCCTCCCTGGCTCTCCCCCGCTGCGCGGAGGAGGGAAAGAACAAAACGGACTTGCGCTTAAGTCGCGCACGACGCGCACGCCGATGCTGCGATCTTCACCGCTCACCCGCGCCCGCGTCTCGCAGACAGGTGCGTGATCGAGCGTTGCGCCACCGGCGGCGCATGCTGGCGCACCAGCGTGCTCTTGCCGAACAGCGACTCGACCAGATCGACCGCCAGCTCTGCCGTGCGATTGCGTATGTCGAGCGCCGGGTTGAGTTCCATGATGTCGAGCGACGCCATGCGGCCGGTGTCGGCAATCATTTCCATGCACAACTGCGCTTCGCGATACGACGGACCGCCGGGCACCGTCGTGCCGACGCCGGGGGCGATCTCCGGATCGAGGAAGTCGACGTCGAAGCTCACGTGCAGGTGCGTGTCGTCGTCGAGATCGGCCAGCGCCATTTCCATGGTCTGGCGCACGCCGACTTCGTCGATGAAGCGCATGTCGAACACTTCGAGCCGCTGCTCGTGCAGGAAACGCTTCTCGCCGGCATCGACGCTGCGGATGCCGATCTGCCGGATCGCCGACGGCTCCATCGCCGGTACCGTGCCGCCGATGCGGATCAGCTCGGGCGGGCAGAAGCCACACAGGCACGCGACCGGCATGCCGTGGAGATTGCCGCTGGGCGAGAGTTCGCGGGTGTTGAAATCCGAGTGCGCATCGAGCCACAGCACGCGCAGCGTGCGGCCGGTGTCGCGACAGTGACGCGCCGCGGCGCTGAGGGTGCCGATGCCGAGACAGTGATCGCCGCCGAGCAGGATGGGCAGGCGCCCGCCGGCCAGTTCGGCATGCACGGCGTCGTGCACGAGCTGATTCCATGCGACGACTTCGCGCAGATGACGATAGCCCTCGACCGGCGGCAGCCAGGGATTGCCGGGCCCCGCGAGATTGCCGCGATCGATCACCTTGAGACCGCGGCTCGTGAGCGCCTGGAGCAGGCCGGCGACGCGCAGCGCTTCCGGTCCCATCGATGCGCCGCGATGACCGGCGCCGACGTCGGTCGGTGCGCCGATCAGCGTGACTTCGCGTCGCGCGTTCACGCGACGGCCTCCTCGGCACGGCGGGTCTTTGCCGGCGCCTCGCGCAGCGTGCAGAACAGATCCTTGGGATCGGCCAGATCCGGCACCAGATCGAGCTGCGGCTGCGTGCCGCGCTGCGCGTGATGCAGGCGCTGCAGGTAGCGCAGCGCCGAGAAGTCTTCGATGGCGAAGCCCACCGAGTCGAAGATCGTCACTTCGCGTTCGCTGTCGCGACCGCTCGCATTACCCGCGACCACGTCGGCGAACTCGATGACGGGGAACGTCGGCTCCATCTGCTGGATCTCGCCTTCGATGCGCGACTGCGGCTCATACTCGACGACGATGCGTGCATCCGGCCGTCGCAGGATGTCGGCATGCAGTTCGGTCTTGCCCGGGCAATCGCCGCCCACGCCATTGATGTGCATGCCGGGTTCGATCATGTCCGGCGTCAGGATCGTGGCATTGCGCTTGTCGGCCGTGACGGTGGTGACGATGTCCGCGCTGCGCACGGCGTCGGCAGTGTTCTGGCAGATCACGATGCGCAGTCCATCGAGCGACAACGCCGACAGGTTGCGGACCAGCTTGTCGGTGGCGCGTGGATCCGTGTCGTACAGACGCAGTTCGCGGATGCCGAGCATGTGATGGAAGGCGATGGCCTGGAACTCGCTCTGCGCGCCATTGCCGATGAGTGCCATGGCCCGGTTGTTGCGACGGGCCATCCAGCGCGCAGCGAGCGCCGACATGGCGGCGGTGCGCAACGCGGTCGTGTAGGTGAGTTCGGCCAGCAGCAGCGGATAGCCCGTCGCGACATCTGCCATCACGCCGAAAGCCGTCACCGTAAGCAGGCCGCGTGCGGTGTTCTTCGGATGGCCGTTTACATACTTGAATGAATACAGCCGGCCATCGCTCGCCGGCATCAGTTCGATCACGCCGATGTCCGAGTGCGTCGCATGACGCGGCGATTTGTCGAACGCCGGCCAGCGCCGGTAATCCGATTCGATCTCCGTCGCCAGCTCTTCGATGAAGCGCGCCACGCCGGTCCGGCGGACCAGTTCGTGAACGCGTTCGATGCCGATGTAATCGACCACTGCCTGTCTCCCGGAACTCTCGTATGCGCCGCCGGGCCTAGTTTTTCGTCAGGCAGGGCCAGTTAGAAGCCAGAGAACTGGTCAGGAAGCTCGATGTATTGGGCGAAACGTCAGGCATTCATGGCATTCTGCCCAAGCCGGTCCGAGGGGGAACAGCCGTGGACAACGTCGACCGCCAGTTGATCAGCCTGCTGCGCGAGAACGCGCGCACACCCGTCGCCACCCTGGCGAAGAAGCTCAAGGTAGCGCGCGGCACGGTTCAGAACCGCCTGAGCAAACTCGAAGCCGACGGCACGATCGTCGGCTACACCGTGCGCCTGCGACCGCAGATCGAGTCGCACCACATCCGCGCCTTCATGACCGTCGCCGTCGACGGCAACCGCACCGAACAGGTGTTGCGCGCCCTGCGCGGCCATCCCAACGTCGTCGCCCTGCACACGACCAACGGCCGCTGGGACCTCGTCGCCGAACTGCGCACCGACAACCTCGAAGAATTCGACCGCGTCCTGCGCCAGATCGGCCTGCTCGACGGGATCGCGAATACGGAGACGAGTTTGTTGTTGTCGACGCAGAAGCTTTGAGATTCGGAAAGGAGAATGGCCGCAAAAAAGGCGCAGAGGGTCGAAAAAAAGTATCCGAGGAGAAATCTCTTTTCTGACCTTGAGATCTTTGCGCCTTTTTGCGGCCATTCTTCCTTCCTACTCCGGCTTCTCCAGCTCGAACCCCTCATCGAGCCAGCCGGTGATGCCGCCGATCATGAGCTTCACCGGGCGGCCGAGCTTTGCGAGGCGGATGGCGCCGCGGTGGGCGCCGTTGCAGTGCGGGCCGGCGCAGTAGACGACGAAGGTCGTGTCCTGCGGATACGACGCCAGTGTCGATTCGATGATCTTCCGATGCGGCATGCTGAGTGCGCCGGGTACGTGGCCGCGTTCGTAGAGTTCGTGGCTGCGTACGTCGAACAGCACGAAGTCCTGCCTGCCGGAGTTCATGGCGTCGTGCACGTCCCAGCAGTCGGTTTCGAAGCGCAGTGCCGATTGGAAATGGGCGAGGGCGCTGGCGCTGTCGGCGGCAGGGATCTGGGTGACGGAAGAAAGCATGGCAACTCCTGTGTTTCCGATCCCCTCCTCCGCGCAGCGGGGGAGGGTCAGGGTGGGGGCTCTTACTGTGGGGCCGGCTTTAGCCGGCCTCTTTTCAGAAGTCAGGCTGAAGCCTGACCTACAGAAACCCCCTGTCCCCGCTTCGCGGAGGAAGGGACGCAATATCGAACGGTGTGCGCATCGTAAGCGCGGCGGCCCGTCGTCCGCTCCTGGCGCAATCGCCATCCTCCGGTAACATCGCGCCATGAAGCGCAAAGCGGAAAAGTCGCCCCTCGTGGTCGCGGTCGCCTACGACCAGCTCTGTACCTTCGAGTTCGGCTGCGTCGTCGAGATGTTCGCGCTGCAGCGGCCGGAACTCGGCGTGCCGTGGTACCGGTTCGCCGTGTGTTCCGCGGAACGACGCACCTTGCGTGCGGCTGGCGGGATCACCGTCGCTGCGCCGTATTCGCTCAGGATCCTCGAACAGGCGCACACCATCATCGTGCCCGGCTGGCGCGACGCGGACGAACCGCCGCCGCCGGATCTCGTGAAGCGCATTCGTGCCGCCCACGATCGCGGCGCGCGCATCTGTTCCATCTGCTCCGGTGTCTTCGTGCTCGCCGCGGCCGGCATCCTCGACGGCCGGACGGTGACGACACACTGGCGCTACGCACAGCGATTGCAGCAGCGTTACCCGACGCTGCGCGTCGAACCCAATGCGTTGTACGTCGATGAAGGTCAGGTCGTGACGTCGGCCGGCTCAGCCGCGGGACTCGACATGCTCGTGCACCTGGTTCGCCGCGATCACGGACCGAAGGTTGCCAACCTGGTCGCGCAGCGCCTGGTGATTCCACCGCATCGCGACGGCGACCAGGCGCAGTACGTGCCGCGGCCGGTGGCGCGCGAAGACGAAGGCCGGCTCGCGCGATTGCTCGACTGGGTGCGCCAGCACCTGGATGCGCCGCACTCGGTGGCATCGCTGTCGAAGCGGGCCAGCATGAGTCCGCGGACGCTGCTGCGTCATTTCAGGAACATCACCGGCCTGGCGCCGGGCGAATGGCTGCTGCGCGAACGGGTGGCCCTGGCGCGCGACATGCTGGAGTCGGGCCGCGTGCCGATCGGCGAAGTCGCGGACCGCGCCGGCTTCGGTTCGGCGGAATCGTTCCGTCGGCATTTCCGTCTGCAGGTGGGTGCGTCGCCGGCGGCGTACCGGCAGCGGTTTATGCAACGGTAGAGAGAGAAGAGCCGCACTTCCCACTCAGGGCACGCACGCTGGCCAGCGTCACGACAAGCCGTCTACCATCGCGCGCATGACCACTACGCTCGACACGACTCCCGCCGCCGACGGCTTTCGCATGCCGGCCGAATTCGAACCGCATTCCGGCTGCTGGATGCTCTGGCCGGAACGGCCGTCCAACTGGCGCCTGGGCGCAAAGCCCGCGCAGCAGGCCTTCGCCGCCGTGGCCACGGCGATTGCGGTGAGCGAGCCAGTCACCGTCGGCGTATCGCGTGCGCAGTTCATCCAGGCGCGCTCGATGCTTCCCGATGCGATCCGCGTCGTCGAGATGTCCACCGACGACGCCTGGATGCGCGACGTCGGCCCCACGTTCGTCGTCAACAAGCGCGGCGACGTCCGTGGCGTGGACTGGACTTTCAACGCCTGGGGCGGACTGAACGGCGGTCTGTATTTCCCGTGGGATCAGGATGATCTGGTAGCGCGCAAGGTGGTGGAGATCGAAGGTCGCGATCGCTACCGCGCGCCGCTGATCCTGGAAGGCGGGGCGATCCACGTCGACGGCGAAGGCACGCTGCTGACGACGGAAGAGTGCCTGCTCAATCCCAATCGCAATCCGCATCTCGACAAGGGCCAGATCGAGATCCTGCTGCACGAATATCTCGGCGTGACCAGCGTCATCTGGCTGAGCAAGGGCGTCGTCGACGATGAAACCGACGGTCACGTCGACAACCTGTGCTGCTTCGTGCGGCCGGGCGAAGTGGCGCTGACCTGGACCGACAACAAGCGCGATCCGCAGTATCGCGTCTCGATGGACGCGTTCGAGCGGCTGAGCGGGGCGCGCGATGCGCAGGGGCGCAAGCTGAAGATCCACAAGATCCACCAGCCGGGTCCGCTGTTCCGCAGCCGCGAAGAATCCGCAGGCATCGACGTGGTCGACGGCGGCGCTCCGCGACGCGTGCACGAACGGCTCGCGGCCTCCTACGTGAACTTCTATATCGGCAATTCCGTGATCGTCATGCCGCTGCTCGATCCGAAGCGTGACAAGCAGGCCGCGCGGCAGCTGCAGAAGCTGTTCCCGGAGCGCCGGCTGATCGGCGTGCAATCGCGGGAAATCCTGCTGGGCGGCGGCAACATTCACTGCATTACTCAGCAGGTGCCGCGCGGCAAGAAACGCTGATTCCCTCCTCCGCGCAGCGGGGGAGGGTTAGGGTGGGGGCATCAACGCAAGCGGCGCTGCCTGACTTGAGGCCCCCATCCTGTCCTTCCCCCGCTGCGCGGAGGAAGGGACGCTCGATTCGACTTCATCTCAATCATCTGGCGCCTAATGCAGTGCCATTGAGCCACTGGCACGGGAGATTCGCATGCCTCGCAAAGCCCGACTCTTCGGCGCACGCCGCATGAGCAAGGAACAGTACGAGAAGGTGCTGCCGCCGCTGCGGGATGCGCTGCTGGCGGCGCAGAAGCGGCTGACCGACGAAAAGTCCTGCGCGCTCGCGGTGATCGTGACGGGCGTACCGACCGCAGGGCGCAGCGAAATCGTCAATGAGTTCCTCGAATGGCTCGATCCCAAGCGCATCCGCGTGCATGCGCTGGAGAAACTGCGGCAGACCGCGCGCGGCTGGCCGGCGATGTGGCGCTACTGGAATGCGCTGCCGGCGCGCGGCGAGATGGCGTTCTTCTTCATGGGCTGGTACGAGGATCTGACCCAGCTTGCGCTGCGCGGACCCGCCAGGGAGCGACGCCACTACACGCGGATCGCCGAGCGCATTCGCCAGTTCGAATCCATGCTGCTGCGCGACCGCGTGAGGATTCTCAAGATCCACCTTACCGTCGGTGAGAAGGTGCAGAAGGAACGCATCCACAAACTGCGCGCCGACAAACTCACGCGCTGGCGCGTGACTCGCGAGGAACGGTGGCTGGCACGTCATCACGACAAGGTCGCGAAAGTCGCGCGGGGAACCATCGCGGCCACCAGCCGGCCGGGCGCCGAATGGCACCTGGTCGACGGCACCGATCCGCAGAGCCGTGTGTTTGCCGCGGGCCGGCTGTTGCTGGATACGCTCGAGAACGGCTTCGCTGCGCGTACGCCGTCGACGAAGGTGGCGAAGCACAGCATGCATCGACATGGCCGGATCGACTTCTCGAGCAGCCATCCGGGCGAGCGGCTGGATGACGACCACTACGACGAGGAACTCGAGCGGTTGCGCGGCCGGTTCGCGCTGCTGACGCGTCGCGGCCGCTTCCGCAAGCACGGCGCGGTGCTGGCGTTCGAGGGCGTGGATGCAGCGGGCAAGGGCGGCGCGATCCGCCGTCTCACCAGTGCGCTCGATGCGCGGCAGTACAACGTCGTGCCGGTGTCGGCACCGACGCCGGAAGAGTCGTCGTATCCCTATCTGTGGCGTTTCTGGCGTCACATACCCCAGCGCGGCGAGATCGCGATCTTCGACCGCTCGTGGTATGGGCGCGTGCTCGTGGAGCGCGTGCGCGGTTTTGCGTCAGTGCCCGACTGGCAGCGCGCCTACGACGAGATCAACGAATTCGAGCGGCAGCTCGCCGAACACGGACTCGTCGTCCACAAGTTCTGGCTGCAGGTCGGCAAGGAAGAACAGCTGAAGCGCTTCCACGAACGCGACCGCGATCCCCTGAAGCGCTACAAGGTCGATCCGGAAGACTGGAAGAACCGCCGTTTCTACGACGACTACCAGCAGGCCGCGCGCGAGATGATCCAGCGCACCGGCACCGACGATGGGCCGTGGACGATCGTCGAGGCGGACGACAAGAAATATGCGCGGCTGAAGGTGTTGAGGACGGTGTGCGAGGCGATCGAGCGGAAGCTGGAGTAGCCGAGGTCGACCTCTTCTGTAGGTCAGGCTTCAGCCTGACTTCTTCGGAGTCAGGCTGAAGCCTGACCTACAGGAAGATTTCCCGGTCGCCTACCGTCGCAGTCCCAGCACGAACACCACATCCGGCGACGTCTCCACCGCGATGTCCTCGCTCACGCCGAAGTCGATCTGCCAGCCGCTCGCGAATTTCCAGGCGCCGCCCACCGTCAGGATGAGCGCATCGCCGAGGTAGTCGAGTCCCGTGTCATCGAAGGCCGCGGTGTGCGCATCGAACTGCAGCTTGAGCGCCAGGCCGCGCCACACGTTCACGTCGATGCCGGCGAGCCCGCTCCATACGACACTGCGCTGCAGTTGCGGCAGCAGGTCGCCTTCGCCGAGATATGTCGCTGCGAGCTGACCGAACGCGGACCAGCGCTCGCCGAAGCGTCGTTCCGCGGCGAGCGCGAGCGTGGCATCCATCGCGCCGCTGCCGGTGAGATCGTCCGCATCGCCGGTCGGCAGCTTGAGGCTGGCCCAGGCAGCGACATGGGTGTCTGCAGTGGCGAGCCACTGGTAGCCGATGTTCGCCGAAAGATCGCCGAGGCCGGCGACCGATGAACCGAAATCCAGCAATGCCACGCCATCGCGTTCATACGCGATCCGGAACTGATCGCGCGGCAGGTTCGGCCGCTCGCCTTCCGGAAGTCCGAAGAAGTCGTGCCAGCTGTCGATGAAACTGTCGAGACTGCCGGCGCCGGTGTAGCGATACGGCAGTTGCAGCTGCACGGTCCAGCGATCGCTCAAGGCGCGGCCGAGTGTCAGGCGCAGTTCGCGCGTTTCGGCGTCGACGAGCAGATCTTCGTCGTCGGCTTGCTGGAGCAGCGCGGAACTGCCCCAGTTGAAATCGGCTGCCATCGTCCAAGTGTCTGCGGACTCGAGACGCGATGGCAGCGGATGAGGAATGCCGAAGCCGGCGAGCAGCGGGTTCTGGTCGCGGGTGGGGAAGGGATCGGCGGAGGCTGGCGGACTCGTCATGAGCAGCGCCATGCCAAGCAGCCCCCACCCTAACCCTCCCCCGCAAGCGGAGGAGGGGATCGGAAAGAGGCGGTTCGTTTCTTCCCCTCCTCCGCTTGCGGGGAGGAGGCTGTGCCGGAATCCCCCAGCGAGGGGAGAGGGCAGGGTGGGGGTGCTCCGGCGCGCTCTCAGAACCACACCGAAATGAACGCCTGAATGACGTTCGCGCCGAACGAGTAGAACGGTTCGGCGCCGGCAGCGCGGAAGTTCGGATCGTCGGTCGGCAGCATCGAATAGCGCGCGTCCCGATAATCGTCGTAGTCGAACTGCATGCGGTCGTACGACAGGTTCAGCGTGCCCTTCTTGATGAACTTCCAGCTGCTGCTCAGGAACTCGTACGAGGCGCTGAGATGGAAGGTCTGGCTCGCGAAGGTCGACAGTTCCTTGTCGCGGCCCATGAAGTTCTGCTGATCGACGCGATCGAAAATGTCGGCGTAGAAATCCGCGTTGCCCTGGCTGTAGTAGCGGATGCTGGCTTCGAAGGTCCAGGGCGTGCCCTTGAGCGGATGCATGTAGCCGACTTCGAACGTGTTGGCGTCGATGCCCCAGGTATCCGTGAAGTAGCGATAGCCGCCGAACGCGGCCGCCCGCCACGGCAGGAAGTAGCGCGCGTTGAGCGAGGCCGCGTTGCTGGTGCGCGTGTGCGGATAGATTTCGGTCGCGAGACGGAAGTGCAGGTCGTCTTCCGGATCGTAGTAGCGGAACGAGCGATACGGATTGTTGAGGTAGCCTTCGTCCGTGATCACTTCCAGTCCCAGCGCCAGGATCATGTTGCGCGTGAGGATCTGCGACACGCCGACGCGATAGCTCCAGCGATCGACGTCCTCCTTGAAATTCGGATCGACGATGCGGCGATCCGGGTTGTCGGGATCGCTGATGGTGCGGCCGACGGTGTCGTCGCCCTTCGAGAATCCCATGCTGATCGTGGTCAGGTCGCCGAACAGGTCCTGGCTGATGTTGAAGCTGGTCGTGCTGGCCTGGTAGTCGTTCTCGTCGCTGTTCGTGTAGCTGAGGCTGTACGTCGTCTTGCCGCGCAGGTAGTCGAAGCCGAAGCTGTACTGGTTGCGCTCTTCCTTGTATTCGCTCGCGCCGCTGACTTCGACGTCGATCGAGGCGCTGGTCACCATGTCCATGTAGTAGTTGGCGTTGACCGAATACTTCTCGGCCATGGTCTTGCGCACCAGCAGCGACGGGCCGTGAATGGTGACGCCGCCGCCTTCATAGCGGTGATAGAGCAGGTCGGCGCGGTCTTCGGGAAGAACGCCTGCGAACGCCGGCAAGGCCAGCGCGGCGAGCAGCAACAGAATAAAAGCGTGAGGCCTGCGCATCAGTTGCATCCGCAGCCGCCGCCGGCGCCGCCGAGGGCGCCGCGCGCGCCTTCGCGCGCTTCGTAGACGTGATCCATGTAGGAAGTCGAAACCGGATTCAGATCGAACGACATGATCGGGTCGGCGAGGTTCTGGCGTTCGTAGGGTTTGACCCAGGGTTCGATGTTGCCGCAGGCGGAGAGGGCGATTGCGAGACCGACAGGCCACAGGCGACGGGCGACAGCCAGAAAGCCGGACCGAATCTTGTTCTGGCCGTAGCCTGTCGCCCGTAGCCTGTCGCCCATCTCTCTCACTCCTTCAACAGCGCGCGAATCTGGTTGAGATATTCGCTCTCATCGCCCGGCTTGTAGCCGCGATGCAGATACCGCACGTTGCCCTTGCGATCGATGAACACGGTGCTCGGCATCGCATTCACGTCGTAGAGCTTGCTGACCTTGTTTTCCTTGTCGAACAGCACCGGGAACGTCACCGGCGTCTGCGCCAGCCACTTTTCCGCATCGGCCGTATTCGCTTCGACGTTCACGCCGAGCATGGTGAAGCCGAGCGCACTGTAACGCTTGTGCATCTGGTCGAGCAGCGGCATTTCCTGCCGGCACGGACCGCACCAGCTCGCCCAGAAATTCAGCATCACGACCTGGCCCTTGAGCTTGTCGAGCGACACGATGTCGCCGCTTCGCGACGGCAATGTGAACGCTGGTGCCAGCGCCGAGCTCGCGCCGACGAGAGAGGACACGGCCAGCGTCGCGGCCAGCGCGGTTGCGCGCAGGCAGGTAGTCAACTTGGAAGAACGCATGGATTCAAGACCTCGTCAGTCAGACAGTCCCAGCGCTCATCCTCTCTCAGAAGAAGATCGACAAACCGAGATGCGCTTCCAGATTATTGACGATCTTTTTCTCGCCCAGCAGGTCGGTGTCGTACACGTAGTCGCGCACGTCGAAGTGCACCGCCATCCAGTCGTTGGGCAGGATTCTGTAACCGAATCCGCCGCTGACCGTGAATAAGTCGTCGCCTGCAAACCGTGTGCTGCCAATGCCTGCCACCAGATAGAACGCGGTGTTGTATGCGCGATTCTTGCCGATGAAAACTTCGCCTGGCAAAGCGTTCCATCCTGCCGACAGTGCGTAGTAGGTGTAGTCGCGTTCGGAGTCGGTGAGCAGTTCGGCGGCGCCCGACAGCGTTTCGTAACTGGTCTTGCCGGCGCGCGACTGGCCGATCGTCGCTTCGAGGAAGAAATCTTCGGTGAGGTGATAGGCGAGGCGTGCGCCGTACACCGGATTGCTCTCGAAGTCCTCGATGCTGAGGATGCCGCCGTAGACGCCGATCTCGAAATCCTCGGTGTCGATCTGCGGACGCTTGATTTCGCGCCGCTCGACCTGCGGATCGATGATGGGCTGTTCGCGCGATTCGCCGGTCGGCACTTCGGCAGCGGCGACGGCTTCGGGCGCAGCATCGCGGCCGCGACCGAACCAGGCGCAGCCCGGAAGAACGCTCGCCAGCAGCAGCGTCAGAAAAAGAAGGCGAAGCCGATGTACTTCCATTCGTCCACTTCCTCGTTATCGTCGCGGCTCGTGAAAATGATGTCCTTGCGGTATTCGGTGCGCAGCATGAAACGCCGCGTCAGGTAGAACTGCACACCGCCGCCGACATAGCCGATCTGGTCGGTGCGGTCTTCCGCTTCGACCAGCGTCGACTTGGGTTCGATATGAATGACGCCCGTGCCGAGCGTGAAGTAAGGAGACGCACGCCATTCGGGCACGAATACGTGCATCAGGCCGAGCGTCGCGCTGTAGGCCGCCGAGTATTCGCCGGGCATGTGATTGAGCGTGAGTTCGATCGACAGGTTGTCGCTGAACGCATAGCCGCCGAAGGCCGAAACAAGGCTCGCGCCGCTGAAGTCGCCCGCCATCACGCCCGCCTGCCAGCGGCGGCTCATGTAGTTCTCGCGTGCGGGTTCATCCAGATCGAGCGGCTCACCCGTGGGTTCGAGCGTCGCGAGCATCTGCTCGCGCGGCGCCCAGCCTTCGACGCCGCGGCTGGTGCGGACCATGAACCAGTCGGTGCGGCGCTTGACGATCTCGACTTCCTGGCCGCGCTCGGCCACGTGGAACACGGGATAGCCGCGTCCCGGACCCGTATGCAGTTCGATGTACGGATCGGCGATCAGGATCTTCGGAAGGTTCTCGTCTGCCTGCGCGAGCGCTGCAAGGAACAGGACCGGAAGAATGAGCAGGCGCAACAGGCGGGGCATCAATCCTCCGGTGCCGCAAACGGATCGTTGTAGTACTGGGCGCCGATGTCGAGCCATTCGGAAATCAGCTTCAGTTCCGCGGGGTTGAGCCGGCCGGCATGATTACCGTTGGGATTATTGGCGTCAAACTTCTGGAAGAATCGCGATGCGTTCGCACCATTGAAGCTCATGGTGATGGGTGCCTGCTGGAACGCGACGCAGACGACGGTGCCGTCGTCGTTGACCACTTCCTGGATGCAGATGTCCTCAGGCTGTCCCATCGCATTCAACCGTTGGGCTCTGTGAGCGAACAGCAGCTGTCGATACGCGTTGAGATGATCGGGCTCGATCTCGGACAGCCCGTCTGTCAGATTGAGATCTCCAGCAGGAATGCGGGCCGCATTCGCAGCATCGACCGTCGAGTGGCAGGACGTGCACGTGTTATCGGCCATCACGGCATCTGGATCCGACGGATCCAGGTTCGGATCGAGTACGCGCCGATCGACGCTCCACAGTGGATGAATGTGTGTCGGATAGTGAATCGTGCTGCGGCACTTGCCATTCCAATTTCGGACACACTCCAGGCTGGTGGGTAGTGTGGTTCGCAGGGTGGTCGGGTCCGGGCTGCTGCCGCAGACGTGACGACGCGTGATGTCACTCGGGTCCACGCCCGGTGGCCGCGCCGGATCGATGGCTACGTCGGTGGCTCCGCTTGCATAGCATGCCTCGATCCGATTCGCGGGCAGCGTCGGCAGCCAGACATCGTTCAGGATCAGATTGAGCGTGGGCTCGCAGGCGCCATCGCACATGATGCGGCCGCGTGTCTGGGCCATCGTTTCCCCGACGAGCGGTAAGAGTGCCGGGTTCGTATTCGGATAGATGTTGGTCGTCGCAGCACCCGTGTTGACTGCGGCGGTCAATGCGCCTCGCCCGTGCGCGCGTGCGGGGTTCGTCGCATTTACCGTCGTCGAATGGCAGCCGTTGCACTGCAACGTTTCGCCAATCTGCACTTGCAGCCAGTTCGAATGCAGCTGACCCAGCTCGCCCGCTACTCGCCGGCCATTGCCGTCGAGCACGCTGATGACGAATGGAACGTTTGCCGGCAGCTTGACCAGCACCGAGCCATCGGGCTCGACCGGCGCATAGCCGAGGATGTCGCGCATGCCGAAGCGGCGGCCGCCGCGTCCGAATGCCGTATTCGCGATCTCGCGAACATCCTCGTCGGGTTGCGAGACGACCTTTTCCAGTCGCAGGAAGCGCGGGATACGTGGCGCCGCAGGGTTGCGTGCAGCGACGATGCCGCCGGGCGCACGATCAATCCCGTCGAGATCGTACACGCTGCGGATGTGCAGCACGCCGACAGCTTCGTCGCGCAGTGCCTGGGGATAGTCCACGCCGGCGATGCGGTCGAGAAGTACCTGCGGCTGCGTATTGCGTGCTGCCGCGGCGACGACTTCGGTGTAGATGAAGCCTTCCTCGGGGGTGACGATGGGCCGTTGGGTATTATTGCGCACGTCATAGATGTAGATGCCGTACAGCGGCGGCGCCTCGACCAGTGTCGGATCATTGGGGCTGTAGCGGTTCAGGCGCTCGGACGTACACGGCACCACCCGGCCATCTTCGATGAGGCGACACTGCGACCAACTCACCAGCAATCGGTTGGAGCCGTCGAACAGCGGCGATGCGGAGCGGAAGCGTCCACCGGGCGAAGGGCCTGGGACGGTGCGCACATCGGTGGGCAGCGCGCGTGACTGCGCGTTGCACGACTGCGGCGACGCCGGCGTGATCGACGTACTCGGCACCGTGTCGTTGCAATCGACGAAATTACTGGTGTCGATCAGGACGAGATCGCCACCTTCGGCCGTGCCATCGAACGGGCGCACCAGCACGAGCGTGCGTCCGTCCTGCATCGGGCGTGGATGTAAGAACTGAATGCTCGTCGTACCGCCGGTGATCGGGTTCGGCGAGCCGGTTGCATGGCTGTGTGCGCCGTACAGCAATTCCAGGCCCGTGCCGTCCGGATTGATCCTATAGAGATCCATCTGGCTGCCGGCGATGGCCTGTTCCCAGCGCGTGAAGACGATCTGTCCATTCGCCAGCACAGCGGGATCGAGATCGTGGCTCTGATTGAACGACAACTGGCGAATGCCGCTGCCGTCTTCATTCATGACGTGAAGATTGAATGCGGGTCGATTGTCAGTCGTACCTTCGACTTGAGCGGGGTACTGTGGCTTGTTCTCATCGAGCAGGACCGCCTTGGCTTCGCGCTGACGGGTCGACGAGAACACGATCCGATAGTCGATGCCGGGCAGGTAGTGCGGCATGATGTCGTGGCCGTCGTTTTCGACGTTGTCCGATGCAATCACGCGGCGCAGCGTGCTGGTTTCTACGTCGTATTCCCAGATATTCCAGCTCGGCAGCAGTTCTTCCGGATCGACATCGTCGAGGTCCATGCCGTCTTCGGCGACCCGCATCGAGAACACGACCCGCTTGCCGTCGAAGCTCACTTCCACGTCGCGGAGGTCCGCCCGGCCATCGCCGGTGACCGACGAGGTGAGATTGATCTCGGCAGAAGAGGGTGAAGCGCTCGCTCTCATGTACAGGTCTGCGCCCGGTTCGAAGCGGCGCAGTTCCCGCGCGTCCGTGACCACGGCGGCATCGGATGCGGGGACGGGTCGTTTCACATAGAAGATGGGGAAGTCGACCGTGGCTGCATCCCCGCTTTGCCCGCTGCCGATCGTCACGTCGGTGCCGCCGGTGCCATCGCCGCTGCATGCGCCGAGCGTCGTGATCGCGCTGCACGCGAGCATGAACGCAATCACGCGTCGCATCTTGGCGCTGAAGATCGCAGTCCCGGCCTGCGCCTGAAAGCTCATTGAGCGTACTCCGGATCAGTGTGCATCGATCGATGCTACGTAACGTTTGTTGGTCTTGAATCCTGCACGGGCACCGGAGCTTCGCGCGTACTGCGAGCGTTCCTCACTGCACGCCTATCTTCGACTCGACATATTGCGTCAACCGTTAAGCGAGTCACAGATGTGATCGCGGTGGACCCTGAATCGGAGGTATGCGTGCGTTGCAAGCGCGAATTGCGTGACCATGATCACATTCGAACTCGCATCGCACACGTTGAATGCATCCGGAATGCGGCGACGAGACTACATGCGCGCGCGAAGTAGTCGGTACTGTCTCTGAAGCCCGACGTCTTGCGATTGAGACAGTTACTGGCTGATTTCCTGATGGCTATAGTCCGCCCGCGATTGTCGGAGGATGGCCGACCGCGCTGGGGTAAAACTGCGGCAGCGAAGCCGAAACCGCGACCTGGCATTTCCCGCTCACTCAACAATTTCATGGGTCTGGCATGAGCAACACGACACGTATCTGGGATTCGCGGCAGCGTGCGCTGCGCAGACGGTCCGTAGCATGTGTCATGGCAACTGCGTGTGCGGTGGTCGCGCTCGTCGGTGGAAGTGTCGCCGAGGCCGGCACGCGCGAACAGGCGAAGCGCATGTTCGACCGTTTGACCGGCACTGCGCCCACGCCCGATCAACTCGAATCGCTCACCGCACAGCTGGACGGTGGCAGCAGCCGCGAAGCCGTGGCATTCGGCATCATCGATCCTGCCAATGCGACCTCAAGCGGCTTCTATCGCGTCGTTCTCAAGAACTTTGCGACACCGTGGACCAACCGTGATCAAACCGCGTTCGCGCCGCTCAACGACTACACGGCGACCGTGATCGGCATGGTTCGAGACAACAAGGATTTTCGTGGTGTGCTGTCTGACGACATCGTGTATGTCGGTGCCGGCGTGACGCCCGCATACTCGTTGTCGAGCAATGCTCACTACGAGGCACTCGAGAGATCGAACGCTGATTTGCGGCTGAGTACGGTTCTGCAGGAGCGAACGCAATCATCGTTGAACGGCACGCTGCCGCCGAGTGCGACGGCAGGCATCATCACCTCGCGTGCCGCCGCGGAAGCATTTTTCATCGACGGCACCAACCGCGCGATGTTCCGCTTCACGCTGCTCAATCATCTGTGTCGCGATCTCGAACAGGTCCACGACGTGACGCGGCCTCCCGATCGCATCCGTCAGGACATCGCTCGCAGCCCCGGCGGCGACAGCAGCGTGTATCTGAACAACTGCATCGGCTGCCACAACGGCATGGACCCGCTTGCGCAGGCCTTTGCGTACTACGACTTCGACGAGAACCAAGGTCGTCTGGTCTACACGCCCAACGTCGTGCAGCCGAAGTACCTGATCAATTCGGACAACTTCAAGCCGGGTTACGTGACGACGAACGACAGCTGGGAGAATCGCTGGCGCCTGCCGGGGCCGAACACACTGCTTGGATGGTCGCCGTCCCTTCCTGGGAGCGGTGCCGGCGCCAAATCGCTTGGTGAAGAGTTGGCGCACAGTGAGGCATTTGCGCAATGCCAGGTCGAGAAGGTTTTTCGCACGATCTGTTTCCGGTCGCCGAGCAATGCTGATGATCACGACAATGTCGTCTCGATTGCGACGAGCTTCAGGAACGAAAACGGTGGCAACCTGAGACGCGTGTTCGCCCAGGTGGCGGCGCACTGTGCCGGGGAATGAGGAGCGAGCGATGATGCGCGTCATGAGCTTTCGTGTGCTTCGAATCACGCTGGCCACGCTGTCTGCAGCGTTCATCGTCGGTTGTAGCGGCGGTGCCGATACCGTGGAGAACTCTCCCACGGGAGGCACGGCGGCGCCGAGCAGCTACAGTGGCCCGCAGCCGACCAATGCCGATATTCAGGCATTTCGTGTCGAATTCTGGGAGAACGTTCGCGCCACGAACCGCTGCGGCTCCTGTCATGCCGCGCAACAGACCCCGACATTTGCGCGCTCCGATGATGTCAATGCGGCGTATCAGCAGATGGAGGGGCTCGTCAATCGAACGACGCCGTCGCAGTCATCGCTCGTGCTCAAGGTCGGTGGTGGTCATAACTGCTGGCTGCCGGATGCGGGCGCATGTGCCAGCATTCTGACGCGCTGGATCACGGCGTGGGTTGGTGCGAGCGATGCCGCGGGTCGCCAGATCCAACTGTTGCCGCCGACGCCCAAGGATCCCGGCGAGACGCGGCGCTTTCCCACTACCGCGCCAGGCGAATTCACCGCGCTGTGGACTTTGCTGCGCACCACGGGTGAATGCGCGGGATGCCATCGCTCGAATTCGCCGACGGCGCAGTCGCCGTACTTCGCCTCCGACAACCAGGCCGAGGCGTATCTCGCGGCGATGCCGAAGATCAATCTGGACAACCCGGCCGCCTCGCGTTTCGTCGTGCGCCTGCGCAACGAGTCGCACAACTGCTGGTCGGCGAGCTGCGCCAACGATGCGCAGGCGGTACAGAACGCGATCACCGCGATGGCGGCCGCGATTCCAGTCACCCGGATCGATCCGGCACTGGTGGTGAGCAAGGCGCTCACGCTGTTTGACGGCACGGTCGCGAGCGGCGGCAATCGCTACGAGAACAACCTGATTGCCCTGTATGAATTCCAGACGGGCAGCGGCGCGACGGCCTATGACACCAGCGGCGTCAGTCCTGCGGCGGATCTGCAATTCTCCGGCGACGTCAGTTGGGTCGGAGGATGGGGCATCAATATCAAGGCTGTCATGAACGGCGGCTCCAAGGCGCAGGCTTCGACGACGGCGAGCCGCAAGTTCCAGGAGATGATCGGCGCGACCGGCGAGTACTCCATCGAAGCCTGGGTTGCGCCAGGCAATGTCACGCAGGAAGAAGCCCGCATCGTCAGCTATTCCGGCAGCAATACGACCCGCAATTTCACGATGGGTCAGACGATGTACAACTACGAGTTCTTCAATCGCAGCACCGCGACCAACAACAACGGAGGACCGTTGCTGACGACAGACCCGGACGATGAGCGGCTGCAATCTTCCTTGCAGCATGTCGTCATGACGTTCGATCCGGTGAATGGCCGGCGGATCTACGTCAACGGCGAATTCACCGGCGATCTGGATTCGGCTGGTGGTGGCACGCTCGGCGAATGGGACAACAGTTTCGCCTTCGCGCTCGGCAATGAGGTCAGCTCCGATCCGGATCATCAATGGACGGGCGTGATCCGGCTGGCGGCCGTTCACAAGCGCGCGCTCACTCTGGCGCAGATCCGGCAGAACTTCGAGGCAGGCGTCGGTCAGAAGTTCTTCCTGCTGTTCGGTGTCGGGCATCTGATCGACATGCCGCAGTCGTACGTCATGTTTGAAGTGACGCAGTACGATTCGTCAGGCTATCTGTTCACCAATCCGAAATTCATCAGCCTCGACCCCGCGGCGAGACCGGGCAGCATCGCGCTGCAGGGCATGCGCATCGGCCTGAACGGCGCGGAACCGATCGTGGGGCAGGCGTATCGCCTGCTTGATGTCGCGATCAGCGATACGAACTACTCGGCGGAAACCGGCCAGGCGCTGTCGAGCGTCGGCACCATCATTCCGGTCGAGCAGGGACCGGCCTCCGATGAATTTTTCCTGTGCTTCGATCGGCTAGGTAGCCGCACCAACGTGTGCTCGCAATTCGCGGCTGCCGTGCTGCGCCCGGTGCCGCTCACGTCGCGGCCCGCGGATATCGGCGTGCGCACCTTCGATCAGATCAACGCGACGATGGCGTCGGTCACGGGGGTGAGTCCGAATACCGCATCCGTGAGAACGACGTTCGACAACGTGCGTGCCTCGCTGCCGGCGACGCCATCCATCGAAGCGTTCCTGTCGTCGCATCAGACATCGATCGCCCAGCTTGCGCTGGTGTACTGCAGCGCGCTGGTCGATGACGCGAACGCGCGCCAGGACTTCTTTGGAAGCAACCTCAGTGGACTGCAGTTGCCAGCGGCTCGGGACACCATCATCGCTCCGATCGTGGCGAAGGCCATCGGCGCGGCGCAGACGCAGCCGTCGCCCGAAACCACCGACGAACTCAGATCGCTGGTGGGGCAGTTGTGTCCGACGAATTGCAGCGGTGCGCGCAGTCTGGCAGTGACCAAGGCAGTTTGCGGTGCGGCGCTTGGCAGTGCCGCCATGTTGGTTCAATAAGGGCAAGGCGTATGTTCATCATCAAGAGCCGTCGTAAGCGCGCGCTGGAAGTCGGTGAGCCGATCCGGCATGAATCGCACCGCAAGCCGGTGACGCGCCGGGACTTTCTCGCGCAAGGCTTCATTACCGGCGCGGCTACGGTGTTTGTGCCGGGCATGGTGCGCGCCGAGTTGTCGCCCGACATCGCCGCCATGAAAGCAGCCAGCGATTGCAACATCGCGCCGGGCAATCAAAAAATTCCGTTCATCTGTTTCGACCTGGCCGGTGGCGCGAATATCGCCGGCTCGAATGTGCTGGTTGGGCAGGCGGGCGGCCAGATGGATTTCCTGAGCACCCAGGGATACTCGAAGCTCGGTCTGCCGGGCGACATGCTGCCGTCGAACCCGGCGTTCGTGAATGAGGCGTTCGGTCTACGCTTCCATTCCGACAGCGCTTTCCTGCGCGGCATGCTCGAGATGACCTCGGTGACAACGCAGGCCGGCGTCAATGGCGCGGTGATCGCCGCGCGCTCGGAGAACGACACAGGCAACAATCCTCACAACCCGATGTACGGCATCGCCAGGGCGGCGCCGGACGGCCTCGGGGCGAAAGGTGAACTGCTGACGCTGATCGGCTCCCAGAACTCGGAGTCCGGTGGGAATTCGATGGCGCCGACGATGATGATCGATCCGTCGCTGCGACCGACGAAGATTGACCGCCGCAGCGATGTGGTCGGCTTGGTCGATACCGGCGAACTCGGCACGATTCTGGGCAATCAGAGCGACACCATCCGGGTGCTCGAGTCAATGACGCGCATCAGCCGCGACAAGCTGCTGCGCGTGCATACAGAGTTGCCATTCGATCAGGACGAAGCGACGCGCCGCCGCGCCAAATGCGCGTATGTAAAGACGGTGGACACGATCAATACCTTTGGCAATCCGGCGGCGCTGGATCCGGGCGCCGACCCGGATATTACGGCGATCTTCGGCGCGAATTTCGGTGGCAACGGCGAATTCCAGAAGACCGCATCGGTCATGAAGCTGGTCGTCCAAGGCAATGCGGGCGCTGGCACGATCAGTATGGGAGGGTTCGACTACCACACCGGCGATCGGGCTACGGGCGAGCGGCGCGACTTGCTCGCGGGCCGCTGTATCGGCGCGGTGTTGGAGTTCGCGGCACGCAAGCAGCAGCCCGTGATGATCTATGTTTTCAGCGACGGCTCATTGTCTTCCAATGGGCGCGTCGACAACTCTCAGGATGGGGGTGGCAAGGGAGAGTGGACAGGCGATAACCAGGCAACTGCGGCTTCGTTCTTCCTGGTCTACAACCCGCCGCGGCTGGGTGGCCGGCCTGCCTTGATCGGCGAGGGCACAACCGCAGCAGCTCGCCATCAACAGCTCGGCGTGTTCAGCGCGAACGGCGATGTTGTGAACAGCAGCAGCCCGGCGGCGAACAACGTCAACCTGCTAGTGCAAACGGTGCTGCTCAACTACATGGCACTGCACGGCGAATCCGGGGCGTTCAACACTCAGTTCGGTAATGCGCTGGGCGCGGATGGGGCACTCGATGCGATGACAGCATTCCAGCCGATCGTCAGTGGTACGGTGCCTCCGTCGCCCGTGGCATAGTGGTGCAAGAAGGCGTTGGCAATACACGATCCTCGCGTTGTTCACGAGTGATCGCGAACGGCAACGGCGGCTACACGCCGATCTGATTCCATTTCTGCGAGGAGTGGGTGGTGGACACCAAAGGCCCGGGTTCGTCCGTGCCTTTCTTTGGCCGGCAGGTCAGCCGGTCGTTTGTGCTGACGAACGGACAAGTTCTTCGATCGACGCTGCGATTCCGATCGCCACCGTGACGATCAGCGGCTGACCGTCTCCACGTTCAGCCCCAGCTTCGCGGACCGGCGCAGCAGTTTGCGGTCCATCGTCAGGAAAGTCGTGTCCTCTGCCTGCATCAGATGCAGGGCGTCGGCGAAGGCCAGGCCCGCGCGGTGATGCTGGAGTGCGATACGTACGCACTCGGCTTCGACCAGTTCGATCCGTTCAGACAGTGCAGTTTGCGTTGAGGCCCCCACCCTAACCCTCCCCCGCTTCGCGGAGGAGGGGATCAGATCAGAGGCGATCGACGGCCCGGCAGATCAGCCGGCCGTTTGTGTTGACGAGCGTATCGCTTCCTGCAGCGTTTCCGCCGTCAGCAATCGTTCGCCGATCGCATCGAGCTCTTCGATCGACGCTGCGGCGATTCCGCTGCGCACGTCTTCCGGCAGAGAGCCGAAGCGGAGCGTCAGCAGCCGGGTGACCATTGCGGCGCGACCCTGGGCGTTGCCTTGAGTAATCCCCTCCGCCACGTAGCGCCGGGCAAAGTCGCTGCGGTACTCGTATTTCGCTGGATCCATGGTCTGCAACGCCCGGCGGGCGGCCTCACTGAGGGAGCTGAGAACGAGGTCAAAATACAGCCGCGAGCGGTCCTCGTCGAGCCCGACGCTGGCCAGGTGGGCTGCCACGGCGATCTGTGCGGACTTGGCGGAATCGGCGTCCTGTCCGTGCGCCATGGCGGAAAGCACGGCGAGTTCGGGATCCTCGCGTGCCTTGTTCTCGTGGGTGATCTCGGGCCCGCCTGAGGGCCGCAGTCCCAGTGGCGCGAACAGGCTGGCCCCGCCGAGTTCGATGGGCCTGGATGCCCAACGAGCGACCGCTTCATCGGCGGTGACGACCAGCAGACACACCGGGCACTTCAATCGCGCCCGCAGGTTCGTCACGTACACCGGCCAGACGAACTGCTTGCGCTCGTCCGGCGACAGTTGCACCTCGACGATGATGCCCATCACCGGTTTGCCATCGAGCAGCAGGACAACCAGGTCCGCCCGGTACTCGGTGGGCTGGATATCGGTCAGGTCCGCCGAATCGATCCGCGCTTCGGTATACGCCGGCAGTTCCACCTGCAGCGCATCGCGCAGCAGCTCCGGCGCGAGCGTGGGACGGTTGCGGAACAGCAGCAGAAGCGCTTCATGCAGATGCGAAGGCATGCACGGAGGCTAGGACGAAGGCGCGCTTCGTCGGCGACGAATAAGTGCGTGTCTGCGGAATTATTCGAAGGATCGTGCCTGGTCGCCGCCTCACCGCAACCGCTCTTCCATCAGATCGATCTCCCGCACCAGCTTGCGCGAGCATTCGTCCGAAATGGCGTGATGACGCGCCATCGCGAAGATGGTTTCGCGTTCGGCGTTGAGACCGGCCAGTCGCAGCTGGCCTTCGAGCGAATCGCCGCGGCGCAGGCGCGATGCGTTTTCCTCCACGCCGGTGAGGCCTTCGATGCGCCGCCGGTAGAAATCCATGACGCGGGTGGCGGCGTCGGCATACAGGTCCGCATCGGGCTGTCCTTCCGCCAGGTCGTGGAGCGCCTGTTCGATCGACTGGATCGCAGCCTGCGCGGCGGCCACGCGCGCCTGATCTTCGCTCTGCTTCTCATGCGAATCGGGAGGGATCTCCAGACCGGCGAGCAGTCTCGGCAATGCGATGCTCGCGGCCACCAGCGACAGGATGATCACGCCGGCGGCGAGGAAGATGGCGAGATCGCGCGCAGGGAAGGCTTCGCCGCCGGGCAGCGCCAGCGGCAACGTGAGTACGCCCGCCAGCGTGATGGCGCCGCGCGCGCCGGCGAGGGACATGGCAGCGACGGTCCGCCACGTCGGCGCCGGACGCGGATCGAGTCCGCGACGGCGCGCGGCGAAGGCCGAGAGCGACATCGAAACCCATACCCATGCGAAGCGCAGGCAGGCGAGACCCAGGTTGATGGCGAGCACGTAGACGGCGAGCCACCAGGGATTCTCGTGATTGGACTCCTGCACGGTGGTGACGGCGTTCTCGAAGATGCCGGGCAGCTGTTCGCCGAGCAGCACGAACATCACGCCGTTGAGCGCGAACTGCATCGTGTCCCACACGGCGGTGCGCTGCACTCGTGTGCTGGCAAGCGCGCGACCCGACAGTTCCGCGTAGCTCATGGTGATGCCGGCGGCGACGGCGGCGAGGATGCCCGAGCAGCCGAGATGTTCGGCAACCTGGTAGGCGGCGAAAGGAATGAGCAGGCTGATCAACACCTGCGAGCCGGGATTTTCGCCGTAGTGCCGGCTGATCAGGTTCTTGAGCCAGGAGATGGCCCAGGTCACGCCGACACCCGCGGCAACGCCGCCCAGCGCCACCCACACCAGCGTCAAGGCAGCGTTGGAGAGCGAGAACGTGCCCGTCACCGCCGCCGCAACCGCGAAGCGGAAGCACACCAGGCCCGACGCGTCGTTGAGCAGCGATTCGCCTTCGAGCACGTGCATGACGCGCTTGGGAACGGGGATGCGCTCGGTGATGGCCGAGACCGCGACCGGGTCGGTCGGCGACACGATCGCTGCGAGCGCAAAGGCCACCGCGAACGGCATCGCCGGAATCATCCAGTGAATCAGCAGGCCCATGCCGACGACGGTGAGGATCACCAGTCCCAGCGCCAGTTCCAGGATCATGTCCTTGTCGCGGAACAGTCCTTCCTTGGGAATGCGCCAGCCATCGAGAAACAGCAGCGGCGGCAGGAACAGCAGGAAGAACACCTCCGGATCGAGGCGCACCTGATGCTCGGACAGCGCAGTGATCGCCGCGCCCAGTGCGATCTGCACCAGCGGCGTGGGAATCGGCAGCGGCAGCAACCGCACCAGCACGCCGCTGACGACGACGGCGACGAGCATGGCGAGAACGATTTCGATGGCGCCCATCGGCAGTAGTGCTTATCCGGAACTGGGCTGGCCGGCTGAAGCCGGCCTCACAGGCAGAGGGGGCCGAGGCCGGCCCCCGCGAGAGTTCAGTTCACTCCGTCCGGTAGTTCACTTCCACGAACACCGTGCGATCCCTTCCCGGGAAATAACGGTAGTTGCCGAAGGCGTAGTCGGCGCGATCCGCGTAATCCTCGTCGGTGAGATTGTTGACGCGCACGATGCCGGTCCAGTGGGCGGTGGCGTTCCAGGCGAGGCGCAGGTTCAGCAGGTCATGGCCTTCGTATTCGTGGGCGTTGGCGGCATCGACGTAGTAGCGGCCGACGCCGACCCATTCCAGTTCGGCGCCCAGCGAATCGAGCGGACGCCAGTCGATGCGGGCGGTATTCACGTGGCGCGGTGCGGTGTCGACGTCGCGGCCGGCGACGATGGTTTCGCCCTGTTCGACCGAGCGGTTGAAGTCGTACGTGTGTTCCGCGTACGTGCCGGCCAGCGCGAGCCGCAGCGAGTCGACGATCGCCCAGCTGAATTCGTATTCGACGCCGCGGTGCTTGGTACGGCCGTCGCTGACGTTGAAGGCATTGGCGTCGCGGAAGATGACGTTGTCCTTGGTCATGTCGAATGCCGCGAGCGAGTAGCGCAGCGACGCGAACTGGCCGCGCGCGCCGATCTCGATGCTGTCGAGTTCTTCCGCATCGAGGTCGGCAATCGATTGCTGGCGCTGCAGGCGATACAGCTCGCTGGTGTCCGGCGCGCGGTAGCCGTGTGTCGCGGTGGCATAGATCGCATGCGAGTCGTTGATGGAATAGGTGAGGCCGATCTTGCCGGTCGGACTCGTGAAGTCGTCGCTGCGATCGGCAGGGCGGCTGTAGAGACAGCCCGTGCCGGGGCAGGGCGTGCCATCGTCGCGCGTGTTGCCCGCGATCATGCGGTTGTCATAGTCGTAGTCGACATACTCGACCCGCACGCCCGCACTGAATTTCCAGCGTTGCGCGAACGGCTGATCGAGTTGCGCATAGATCGCGGCCACCGAGCTGTCGACGGTGTAGTCGTAGTGCTTGCCGGCGGGACGAATGTCGTTGGCGGCCGGCGTGCCGTCGGTCGCCGGGCCGTCCTGGGTTTCTTTCAGGAAGCCTTCGGCGAATTCGAGATCGATGCCGGCGAGGATGCTGGTGTTGGTGAAGGCATCGATGTGCAGCGACGACAGCAGGCCGATGGAGTCCTGGCCGTTTTCTTCGGTCGGCTTGCCGACCAGGAAGTGCTGCAGGAAATCCATGCGCGAGTGACGCACGTACGGACGCAGGTCGAGCTGCAGCGTGTCGCTGAGCTGGCGCTGGTACTGACCGGTCAGTCGCACCGCGTAGGCATCGCGATAGGCCTCGGGGTTCGGGTTGGATTTCTTGATCGATTCATCCTTGTAGGCGTCCTCGCCCTGGATGAAGCCCGCCGTCTCCTGGTTGAGATTGGTGGCGGCGAGACTCAGCCCCATCAGCGCGTCGTCGCCGCGATGGATGAGCTGCGCATTCAGTTTCTGTTCTTCCAGTCCCGAATCGTCGCGCCAGCCGCCATCGTGAGACGCGAGACCGACGACACCGACGTCGGTGCTCGTGCCGGTGTGCCCGAAGGCGAACTTGCCGCGATAGAACTCGTCGGGTCCGCTCTCGAGACCGAGGCCCACGGAAGGAAGCTGCGCCGGCGTTGCCTGCAGCACGTTGATCGCGCCGTGCATCGCACCGGAACCGTAGACGACGCCGGCGGGACCGCGCAGCACTTCGATCGACTGCGCTTCCTCGGTGTTCACCTCGAAGAGTTCATTGACGTTGCAGAAGCCGACCGGGCGGATCGGCACGCTGTTCTCCAGGAACAGGAAGACGCCGCACGAGCCCGGGCCGGACAGCACGGGCGAGCGGATCGCCGTCAGGCTTTCCTCGCCGCTGTTGCGCTGGATCATGGTGCCCGCCGCGCGGTTCATGATCTCCGCGTGATGGGTCGAGCCGACCATCGCGACGTCGCGGTCGCTCACGATCGAAATGCTGCCGGCGAAATCGCGCAGCTGTTCGGCGCGCCTTGTTGCGGTCACGACGACTTCGTCGATCTGTTCGGCGGCGGAAGCGTTGGAAAGAAAGAAGATCTCCACGGGGGACACGGGGAGCACGGGGCAGAGCAGCGTCAGCGCCACGGCGGACTTCAGGATGTCGGTCATGAGTAGTAGCTTGCGGGTCCAGGAATACGGGAGGGCGTATCTTCGTCGGACGGGTGGTCAATGTCTGCAGAATTTTTGTCTGTTCCTCCTGTGGGCTGAGTGTAGGTCAGGCTTCAGCCTGACTTCTTCGACAGGCCGGCTGAAGCCGGCCCCACAGGAAGAGGAAGAAGGCCGCGCCGCTACTTCTGCGGCAGCGCAAACGCCACGACGTAATCCCCGCGCGTCGTGTCCAGCCCGCCGTGTCCGCCGGCAGCGATGACGACGAACTGGCGTCCGTTCATCTCGTAGGTCATCGGCGTGGCCTGACCACCGGCGGGCAGTCGGCCTTTCCAGAGTTCCTGACCGGTTTCGAGGTCGAAAGCACGCAGATAGTTGTCGGTGGCGGCGCCGATGAAGGCCAGGCCGCCGGCCGTTGCGATCGGCCCGCCCATGTTGGGCATGCCGAGCGTTGCCGACGGCACGAACCACGGCGTCTTGTCGCGCGTGGAGCCGAGCATCACCTGCCAGCGGATGGTGTTGCGCCGGAGATCGACCGCCGCCAGCGTTCCCCACGGCGGCGGCGTGCAGGGCAATCCCAGCGGCGACATCAACGCCTCGCGTCGCATGCCGTACGCCGTGCCGGCCTGGCGCGCGAACTCGGAATCGGGCCACTGGCCCGATTTGCGTGCGGTGTCGAAGTCGTCGCGCGGCACCAGCGTCACCACCATCGGCACGTTGATGACGGCTGCGAGGACGAGCTGTCGTTCGCTGTCGAAGGCGAGACTGCCCCAGTTCACGCCGCCGGCGTAACCCGGTGACATGATCGTGCCGCGCAGGCTCGGCGGCGTAAAAATGCCTTCGGAGCGATGGTTCTCGATGAGCTCGCGGCAGCGTCCGCGGTCATAGAACGTCAGTCCCCAGGCGTCCTGCGGTGTCACCGCCGCGTGCGAGACGAGCGCCGGCGTTGCGGGAAAAGGCTGCGTTGGCGACGCCGCCTCGCCCGGCACATCGCTGGCCGGAACGGCGCGCTCGACGATCTCGAACACGGGCTCGCCGGTTTCGCGATCGAACACGAACAGCATGCCGGTCTTGGTGGCCTGGATCACTGCGGCGATGGACTTGCCCTCGCGTTCGATGTCGACCAGCAGTGGCTGCGCAGCGAGGTCGTAATCCCACAGATCGTGATGCACGAGCTGGCGGTGCCAGACGAGCTGGCCGGTGCTGGCGCGCAGTGCGACCAGCGAATTCGCGTAGCGGTTGTCGCCCGCGCGTTCGCCGCCGAAGAAATCGGGACTCGCCGAGCCGGTCGGAATGAACACCAGGTCGCGGCCCGCATCGACGGAAAAGATCGACCACGCATTCGCTGCGCCCGTCCGCTGCGCAGCGGAGGCCGTCCAGCCGCGCGTCGCGAGATCATTCGCTTCGGCGATGGGGATCGGATCCCACGACCACCGCAGCGCGCCGGTGCGTGCATCGAACGCGCGCACGACGCCGCGCTCCAGTTCGACGCCGCGGTTGTCGCCGATGGCCGAGCCCGTGATGACGAGGTCGCGATAGATCGCGGGCGGCGAGGTTACGAGATAGTCGCCGCGCTCGACGAGGCGCACGCCCGCGCCCAGATCGACGACGCCATCGACGCCGAAGCCGGCGCACGGACGGCCGCTGGCGCCGTCGACTGCGATCAGTCGCGCATCCAGCGTGCCGATGAAGATCCGCGTCGCGCAGGGCGCGGTGGATTCGAGCTGGGTATCGACCCACCACGACACACCGCGCGAAGTGGCTTCGGAGTAGTGCAGGTCGCGCGGAATCTTCGGGTCGTAACGCCAGCGTTCGCGTCCCGTGGCCGGATCGAGCGCGATGACGATGTTGGTCGGCGTGCTGAGATAGAGAGAGCCGTTGGCGAGGATCGGCGTGGCTTCGAACGACAGCTTGTCGGCGCGCGCGAAACCGGCGCCGAGTTCGCCGCTGCGGTAGGTCCAGGCGATCTGCAACTGGTCGACGTTGCGGCGGTCGATCTGCTTCAGATCCGCATAACGGCTGCCGCCGGCATCGCCGCCATAGAAGCGCCAGTCGGCGTCGTCATCGACGAGCTGCCGGTGCGGTGGTGCCGCCAGCGTCGGCAGGGCCAGTAGAGCGAGCAGCGCAATGCGGCGGGCGTGCGACATGTGAAGCAGCCTAAACCACTTTCTTCTGCCGGGGCCGGCTCTCTTACTGTAGGTCAGGCTTCAGCCTGACCCTCCGGGATGGCCGGCTGAAGCCGGCCCCACAGGCGGATGCCTACGCTACTATCGCCCGGGATTTCCGCTGCGCGCCACGAACCGCCCATGCAACGACCGATCGCATCGACTCTCCGCGCACTGACGCTCTGCCTGCTCGCCTGCACGTCCACCGCGACATTCGCCGCCGAAACGGCGCGTCCGCGGATCGGGCTGGTGCTGAGCGGCGGCGGCGCCCGCGGCGCGGCCCATGTGGGCGTTCTCAAGGTGCTCGACGAGATGCGTGTGCCCGTGGACGCGATTGCGGGAACGAGCATGGGCGCGGTCGTCGGCGGGCTCTATGCCTCGGGCATGTCCGCCCGCGAAATCGAAACGCTGATGAATTCGGTGAACTGGCAGGACGCGTTCCTGGACCGGCCGCCGCGTGCGGAGCTGGGGTTCCGTCGCAAGCAGGACGACCGGAATTTCCTGGTGCGCTATTCGCTGGGCGTGCGCGAGGATGGCTTCGTCCTCCCCCAGGGACTGGTGCAGGGCCAGAAGCTCGAACAGGTGCTGCGCAACGCCGCGCTGCCCGTGGCCGAAGTGCAGGACTTCGATCGCCTGCCCATTCCCTTCCGCGCGATCGCCACCGATCTGGAAACGGGCGAAGCCGTGCTGATGAAGTCCGGCGATCTGGTCACGGCCTTGCGCGCGAGCATGTCGGCCCCCGGCGTCTTCGCGCCGGCGCAGCGCGAAGGTCGATTGCTCGTCGATGGCGGGTTGGTGCAGAACCTGCCGATCGACATCGCGCGCGACATGGGTGTCGACGTGCTGATCGTGGTGGACGTGAGCTTTCCGCTGTATTCGCGCGATCAGCTCGCATCGCCCATCGAAGTGACGAACCAGGCCTTCGCCATCATGATCCGCTCGCGCACGCTCGAAGAGCGTCGCAAGCTCACGGAGCGCGACATCGTCATCGATCCGCCGCTGGGCAAGCTGACGTCGACTGACTTCACCCGCATGACGCAAACACTGCGCGCGGGCGAACAGGCCGCGCAGGCGGCAAGCAATCGGCTGAGCGCGCTGGCGCTGGACGAGGCGCACTACCGCGAATACCTGGCCGGCCGCAATCCGCGGGCGACGCAGCGGCCGACGATCGAATTCGTGCACGCCGACTCGCGTTCGCAGGACTACGCGCGACTGGTCGATGCGACGATGAGCGATGTCGTCGGCAAGCCGCTCGATCCGGCGACGATGCAGCAGCAGCTGTCGTCGCTGTATGCGCTCGACCTGTTCGAGTCGATCGACTATTCGCTGGTGGAAGAGAACGGCGCCACGGGTCTGGAGATGAGCCTGCGCCGCAAGAGCTGGGGGCCGAATTACGCGCGCTTCGGACTCAATCTCGAAGACGACTTCGAAGGCAACAGCCGCTACAACGCGGCGATGCGTTTCATCATGACCGAGCTCAATGCGCTCGGCGCCGAATGGCTGACGGACCTGCAGATCGGCGAGAACCCGCGCGTGTTCACCGAGTTCTACCAGCCGCTGTCGCTGGCGAGCCGCTACTTCGTCGCGCCGCAGATCGAGTTCGAGGAACGCAGCGTCTATGCGCTGCAGGGCGATCGCCGCTTCGCCGAGTACCGGGTGCGCTCGCTGCAGGGCGCGCTCGACGTGGGACGCGAGCTGTCGAACTGGGGCGAGTTCCGCTTCGGCGTGCGCCGCGGCGAAGGTCGTTCGCACGTGCTCATCGGCGATCCGATGCTGCCCGGCGATGAATTCAATCGCGGCGGCATGTTCGCGCGCTTCTCGTACGACAAGCTCGACAGCATTTTCTTTCCGCGGCGCGGCCAGCAGTTCACGTTCGAATGGCGCGGCGAGCGTTCCGGCTTCGGCGCCGATCAGGAATTCGATGCCTTCGTCACGAACTGGCTGATCGCGCGTTCCATCGACCGCAACACCTTCATTTTCTGGACCGACATCGGCACCACGATCGACGACCTGACGCGTCCGGAGGATTTCTTCTCGCTCGGCGGTTTCTGGAATCTGTCCGGGCTGCCGCCCGGTTATCTGTCCGGCCCGCACTACGGCATCGCGCGGTTCATCTACTACCGCAAGATCGGTCGCGGCGGTTCGGGCGTCCTCGACCTGCCGGCGTACATCGGCGTCTCGGCGGAGGCGGGCAATACCTGGCTGCGGCGCGACGACATCAGCACCGGCGATCTGCGCAAGGATGGAAGCCTGTTCTTCGGCGTGGATACGCCGCTGGGGCCGGTCTATCTGGCCGCCGGTTTCGATGAAGGCGGCGACAAGCAGTTCTATCTGTTTCTCGGCCGATCGTTCTGAGGACT
>NZ_DAINNK010000028.1:22594-55283 GCF_036735925.1 Povalibacter sp. | reverse complement strand
TCTTATCCGAACAGCGTCTGCAGCGGCTGCGGCTTCGCCAGGTGGAAGCCCTGGGCGAAGTCGATGCCCATCTCGAGCAGCTTGTCCTGCACGCGCTGCGATTCGACGCATTCGGCCACCGTCTCGATGCCGCGATCCGCAGCGAGCTGCGTCACGGCGCGGACCTGGGACTCGGCGCGCACGCTGCTGCCGAGGCTGCGGATCAGCGAGCCGTCGATCTTCACGCGGCTGACCGGCCACTTGTTGAGCGGGTCGAGCGTGCCGAGGCCGGAGCGGCAATTGTCCAGCGCCACGCGGCAGCCGACGTCGCGCAGCCGTGCCGACAGATTCTCCATGTCGTCTTCGTGTTCGAGCGCCGTCCGTTCGGAGATCTCGAACACCAGCAGCCCGGCCGGAATGGCGGTGCGGCAGACTTCGGCCACGATGAATTCCGCGAACTGCGGCGTGGCGAGCGACTGGCCCGCGACGTTCACGGAGAATTCCAGGCACGAGGTGCGCACGGTGACCGCGCGCTTGCGCAGCGTCTTCAGCAGTTCGCCGATGACCCAGCAGTCCAGTTCGGGCAGGAGCCGGCTCGACTCCGCGGCGGCAAAGAACGTGGGCGGACCGTGCAGCTTGCCGGCATCGCGCATCCGCAGCAGCACTTCGAAGCGCGGCGATGGCGCTGCTTCGCGCATGGCGGTGATTTTCTGCGCATACAGATCGAAGGAGCCCAGCCGCAACGCGGTGCGAATGCGATCGTCCATCGGCTGCAGCGACGGGGTCGCGGCTGTCGGGACGATGATCTTCGGCTCGTTGACGCTGATTCGGGGCGTCGCTGCTGCGGGCCTTGCTGCTGCCTTGGGAATTGTGGGCGCGACCTTCGCCGCAGGTTGCGGCCGGGGCGGAGGCGCGGGCGCAGCGGCCTGCGGTTGCGGCGGCAGTTTGGCCACCGACGCGATGACCGGCACTTCCGGCACGAGCATGGCGCTGAGCGCTGCAGTCGGCACGCGGGCGGCGAGCTGCGTCAGTTCATCGGTATCGACGCTGGCGAAATCGCGCGCGCGGTTGCTGCGGAAGAGCATGAGCAGGGCCACGACGCGCTGGGCCGGATCGCGCACGGGCACGACCAGCAGCTTGTAGGGCAGCTGCTGCGTCCTGCCGCTGGTGCCGTTCACCACGAGCGGTTCGTTGCGCGCCTGCATCCAGCGCAGCACGTGTTCGCGGATGTTGTCGATGGCGGCGTTGATCGACAGATCGGATTCGTCGGCACTCACGCAATGACTGAGCGTGAAGGGACGCCCGGGGAGCACGACGGCGCCGAAGGCGCAATCGATCAGCTCGGTCGCGAGCGTGAGGGTCTTGCGCAGCATCGCCGGCACCGGCATCGAGGGCAGCAGCTGCGTTGCCGCGACAACGGCCTGCCGCGTGCCGGCTTCGCGCATCGCGCCGGTCGGCAAGGGAACGATCTTGGCGCTGGCCGGCCATGCGTGACCGAGAATGGCGATGACCGGCGCGAGCATGCGCTCGACGGCATCAGCACTGCGGAAGCGGGCGCCGCTCGGCAGGTTGCGGCAGGCCACACCGATCGCGCCGACCACGGCGTTGTGCGTGTTGCGGACGACGAAGACGAAGGCCGTGTCATCGTCGGGATGCGCTGCCGCGGCTGCGGGCGCGGACGAGGTCGCCTGACGGGCGCGACCCAGCACGAGTTCGACGTGCATGCGGAAGTCGGGTTCTTCGACGCCGTCGTTGATCCAGAGCGACTGGGCCATCGCATCGTAGAAACTGATGCGCTCCGCAGGCGGGACCAGCATGCGGATGAGCTGCGCGTAGCTTGCGAAGGGCAGTTCATGACTGCCCGCGGAGCTCGCCGAGGGTTTGAGCACAGAAGACATAGCCATCCTCCCGCGCCCATCATAGCGGCAGCGCCGCGAGTTCACTATTCCAAAGCAGGCCGGAAATCGGCGTATTCGAGCCGCATGTCGCGTCGCGACTCGTTCAGTGTCAAAGATCGCGACAGTGAATGCGCCGGGTTCCTGCGCGTTGTCATAACCCGATACGTCACAGCGTTGCGAAGGCCCGGACCGGAAACGTGCCCATGCCGCGAACCTTCGGCGGCACGGCCGAGAAACGCAGACCGCTGACGGGCAACTGCTCGAGTCCGCGCAGATGTTCGACGATCGGAATGCCCGCGCCGAGCAGCTCGGTGTGCACGGGACGCCGGCCGTCGGCGGTGTCGTCGATGTTGTAGGAGTCGATGCCGACGAGCGCCGCGCCGTTCTCCTGCAGATACGTCGCGGCATCGGCCGTGAGGAATGGATGGCCTTCGAAGTACTGATCGGTGCGCCAGTGCGTCGCCCAGCCCGTGTGAACCAGCACGGCTCGTCCACGTACCTCCACCGGGGCGAATGCCTCGCGCGGGATGGCGCGACCTGCCATTCCCGTGACGCGCACGACGACGGCGTCGAGTCCGGTGAGCACGTCGAGGCGCAGCGCCGACAGATCGGCGCCATCCGCATAGCGATGGAACGGACTGTCGATGTACGTGCCCGTGTTCGACACCATCGTGATCCTGCCGATCTGGAATTCCGTACCTTCGGCGTACAACGCGCGCGATGCGGCGCGACTCAGGTGATCGCAGATCAGCGGCGCCGGCAGACCCTTGTACGTGATCATGCCGTCCTCGATGGTGTGACTGAGATCGACGTGATGGGGGTCGGGTCCGGTCGTCGCTGCGACCGCGCTGCTGCGCTTGTGCGGCTCGCTCAGAATGGTTTTGCGCGAGATCGCGACGCGCCCGACCATGAGCAGGCGCAGGTCGCGGACGAGGTAGTTCGCCAGCGCATCGTCGGCGATGTCGTCGCCGTCGATGTCGAGGCGAAATCCCTGTCCCTGCAGTCCGCCGCCGTTCAGGAACTCGACTTCGAAATCGAACTGGACGCGCTTCGGCCCGACAGATGAATTCATGGCGGCTCTCCTGACGATGCAACGAGAACCGTAGCAGCTTCGGGTATTCGCAGTGCCGACAGGAAGAGGACGGATCCGGACAAGAAAGAGAATGGCCGCAGATCCCTTCACCGACGACGCGGCAACGTGGCCGGCAATCCCTTGCCGCCCGGCAACGGCAGGCGCGTGCCGCGCGTCGCTGCGTCCCGCAGTTCCTGCAACTCGCTCTCCGCAGGGCCTTCGTTCAGGGGATGCCTCATGCATTGCCCAGGTCGTCGCGACGATAGTTGACGCAAGCGTCGTAGACACCTGCATGTCGCAGGCAGCACGACCCATACGCGGAGCGATCGTGAGCAGCCTGACTTCGAGTCCCTATCTTCCCCTTCCGCCGGTCGCCGCCGGTGTGGCGCGCAAGTCCGGCCGCGCCGTGTGCAGCGATCGCGGCGATGCCGTGTGGGAATGGCAGGTTGCCACGGGCGTGTTCGAACGCGACGTGACCGACGAGCAGTTGCGCCGGCTCGAAGCGCCGGACCTGCAGATCGTGGAATTCACGCCGACGGATACCGGCCAGCAGGCCGTGTGGAACCGCGACACCGTACAGCGTCCCGCCTCCGTCGGTTCGCGCCGATCCCCGGCCCGTGCCGCCGGTCCGCTGGCCCAGCTCTGGGCCCTGCTGCGCGGAGTTTCCTGATCCCCCGTTCGCGCGACTGCCTTACACTCCCCGGCAGTTCTCGACTGCGGTTTCTGCTGCTTCAGTCCGGTATCGGTTTGTGACGATGCTGCGGCGGCGAGTCCGCGCCGTTTGTGGTCAGGGGGAGGGTCCCTGTGGAACGACAGGGCATGATCGACGTTGCGATGTTCGGCGAACTGTTCACGCAGTTCGCGTCGATGAGCAGCCACCTCATCTGGGTGTACGACCTGTATCCCGAAGAGCGGCTGGTGTTCGCCAGCCCGTCGTTCGAGCGCGTGTGGGGCCGCAAGGTGCAGGACCTGTATGCCCGCCACCGGCTGTGGATGGAAAGCATCCATCCCGAGGACCGGCCCACCGTCGCCGAGCGCTACACCCACTGGCTCAACGCCACGCGCGAGGACATCTACCAGCTCGAATTCCGCATCGTCCGCCCGGATGGCGACGTGCGCTGGATCTTCGATCACGGCCGGCGCATTTGCGATGCCTCGGGTCGCTCGGTGCGCCTCATCGGCATCGCCGAGGACATCACCCGGCGCAAGCAGGCCGAGGCCGCCCTGCGCGAGTCCGAACACAATTTCCGCCAGTTGGCTGATTCGCTGCCGCAACTGGTGTTCACCTGCGATCGGCAGGGGCGCCCCGACTTCTTCAGCTGGCGCTGGACCGAGTACACCGGTTATCCCGAAGCAGAGCTGCTGGCCGGCCGCTGGCTGGAATGCTTCCATCCCGACGAACGCCCCACCGTCATGGAGGCCTGGATCCGCTGCGTCGAGACCGGCTTCGCCTACGCCGCCGAAAGCCGCATCCGCGCCTGGAACGGCCAGTACCGCTGGTTCAAAGCCCGCGCCGTTCCCATCCGCAACACGGCGGGCGAGATCGTGCGCTGGTGCGGCGCCAACTTCGATCTGCACGACGAGCACGAACTGCGCGAGAAGCTGCAGATGGAGCGCGACCGCTTCACCACCATCGCCACCGCCGCGCCGGGCGTGCTGTATTCGCTGCGCCTGGATGCCGACGGTCGTCTGACCTTCCCCTTCGCGCCGGAAAAGATCCGCGACATCTACGGTTTCGACGCCGCGGTGCTCGAGACGGATGGCACCTGCATCCGCGAGCGCGTGCATCCCGATGACCTGCAGCACCTGAACGAGACCTTCACCCACTCGCGCCGGACGCTCGAACCCTGGCACATGGAATTCCGCGTGCAGCATCCGGAACGCGGCGAGATCTGGGTCGAGAGCACCATCATGCCGCGGCCGGAAGAGGGCGGCGCCATCGTGTGGCACGGCTATCTGACCGAGATCACGGCGCGCAAACGCGCCGAGCGGCTGCAGTTCCATTCGCAGAAGCTCGAAGCGCTCGGCACGCTGTCCGGCGGCATCGCCCACGACTTCAACAATCTGCTGCTGGCGATCCGCGGCAACACGCGGCTGGCGATCGACGACCTGCCTGACGGCCATCCGGTGCAGACCAGCCTCGGCGAAGTCGAGCGCGCCGCAACGCGCGCCACCGAACTGGTGCGCCAGATCCTGTCGTTCGGCCGCCAGGGCGAATCGCGCCGCGAAGTGGTCCAGCTGCGTCCCGTGGTCGAAGAGGCGCTGAAGCTGCTGCGTGCGACGCTGCCGGCGATGATCCGCATCGTGCCGGTATTCCGTCCCGACGTGCCGCCGGTGTCGGTCGACCTGACCCAGGTTCACCAGATCATCATGAATCTCGCTACGAATGCGGCGCATGCCATCGGCGATGCCGACGGCCAGCTCGAAGTGACCGTCGATGCGGCGACCATCCATCCCGAAGAAGTCGTGACGGCTTCCGATCTCAAAGTCGGCCGCTATGCGCGCATCACGGTCAGCGACAACGGCTGCGGCATGGATCGCGCGACGCTCGAGCGCGTCTTCGATCCGTTCTTCACCACCAAGCCGCCGGGCCAGGGCACCGGTCTCGGCCTGTCGGTGGTGCACGGCATCGTGCGCGCGCATGCGGGCGCCGTGACGGCCTACAGCCAGCCGGGCAAGGGCACGACCTTCCGCATCTATCTGCCCGCTGCGTCCGCGGACGTCGCGCCTCACGAAGCGCCATCGCAGCCCCCCGTTCCCGGCAGCGGCGAACACGTCATGTACATCGACGACGAGGAAGCGCTGGTCTTCCTCGGCCAGCGCGTGCTGGAACGCATGGGCTACAAAGTCAGCGGTTTTTCCGATCCCGCGCAGGCATTGCAGGCGTTCACGCAATCGCCGCAATCGTACGACGTCGTCGTCACCGATCTGTCCATGCCGGGCATGTCGGGCTTCAACCTCGCGCGCGCCCTGCTGCAACTGCGCCCCGACGTGCCGATCGTCCTTACCACCGGCTACGTCCGCCCCGAAGACAAGGAAACCGCCAGCAAGAGCGGCATCCGCGAACTCATCCTCAAGCCGAACACCGTCGAAGAACTCGGTCGTGCGCTCGACAAGCTGTTCGGGGAGATGCGACGGAAGGAATGAATAGCCGCAAAAGGCGCAAGAGGCGCAAACAGATCGGATTTTCTTTTTCTGACTTTGCGCTTTTTTGCGCTTTTTGCGGCCATTCTCTTCTGCCGTCTCTTCCGCACTACTGCAACCGCGCCAGGATCAGTTTAGCGAGCACGTCGTACGCGCCATCGAAGTGATGCCCGCCGGGAAGTTCGTGAGCGGTGACGCTCGCGGCCGGGAGCTTCGGACAGAGCGAGTCGCTGTCGTCGGCGCCGTAGAGACAGAGCGTGCGGTCGGCGCGGAGTTTTTCGGCTTCGGGACGGATCGGCAACGCGTCGCGTTCGCCGCCGAGCCAGTTGCCGAGATGGAATTCCCAGGAGGCGTTCTGGCCCAGGCCCATCAGCACGGTCTGTTCGACCAGCGGTGCGGAGGCGGCGGGCAGGCGGTTCACGGCGAATGGCAGCACGTCGGCGCCCTGCGAATAGCCGATGAGCAGCGCGCGCGTGCGATGCCAGTGAGCGGCGTAGTAACGCAGGACGCGATCGAGATCCTGCGCGAGTCCTTCGGGCGTGCGCTTGCGCCAGAAGTAGCGCAGCGAATCGAGACCGACCACGGCGATGCCTTTTGCCGCGAGGGCCGCGGCAACCTGCTTGTCGAGACCGGCCCAGCCGCCATCGCCCGAGAGCAGCACGGCGAACGCGGTGCCGTCATTGCCGGCAGGTTTCACTTCGATCAGCGGCAGGTCGGCGAGACTGGCGGGCGGCGGCGGCACGACGTCGGTGTGCGCGGCCGCGAGCTTGTCGTAGGCGGCGATGAATGGCTGCTGCCAGGAACCGCCCGCCGAGAAGCGATGGGCGATGTCCGGCAAGGCCACGAACTGCGCATTCGGCACGCTGTTCGCGAAGCGTTGCGCCGCAGTCGTTTCGCAGACTTCATCCTTCGCGCCCTGCAGGGCGATCCAGTTGAGTGGCGTTTTCGCAGGCAGCAGATCCATGCCCTCGTGGCGCCGGCGATTGACGAAGTGCACGCCTTCGCCGCGGCAGAAGGGTTTTTCCAGTTCCATGTCCGTGCAGAAGCCGAGCGTCAGTGCGCCCGAGAACGTGCCGCGCGGCGCCTGCGCGAGCATCGCGTACGCCAGCGTCGCGCCCGAGGAGTAACCGGCCAGCAACGGCGTGTGATACGTGCTCAGGCGCGCGTAACCCTGCAGGTAGTGCGACAGATTTTCGAGATCGCCGTCGGGAAAGACGCAGGCGTCGTTGCCCGAATCCAGTTTCTCCACCAGCTTCGGCATGTCGATGCCGGCCACCATCGCGCCGCGCTCGACCAGGACACGCGCCACGTTGGCGGTGTGCCGGCTCCAGCCGTCATCGCCGGAAAGGAACAGCACGAACTGGCGTGGCTCGCCCTGCGGGCGGTACAGCGTCACGCCATCGAAAATGCCGTGCGAGATTTTTTCCTGCGCGTGCACGGCCGCCGAGCACAGGACGAGAAGCGCCATGGCTGCGCCGAGCCGTTTCATTTCGCGATGACCCCCTTCAGTCCGCCGCTGATCAGCGCGGCGATGTCGGCCAGGACGAACAGCGGCGCCATGCCGCCCGGTGCGGCGAGGTAGCGCGCTTCCCAGTCCGGATCGAACTTCTCCTTGAACGCGCGCAGACCCTGGAAGTTGTAGAAGTTCTCGCCGTGCGCGAACAGCAGGCGCCCGACGCGGTGCCAGCCGGGGGCGAGCGGATGCTCGGCCATGCCCGACAGCGGCGCCATGCCGAGGCCGAAGCGCTCGAATCCCTGCGACTGGAAATGCAGCAGCAGTTTCGTGAACAGGAAGTCCATGGTGCCGTTGGGCGCATCGGACAGGTGCCGCATGAGATCGACGCTGGCCTCGACCTTGCGATCGGTGGTCATGAGCGTGGCGAAGGCGATCGGGCGTTCGTGCTGGCGCACCAGCGCGACCGGCATCCGGGATACATAGGAGTCGGCGAACGAGCCGAGCGAGAACCCTTTTTCCGCGGCCCGGTGCTCGGCGAGCCAGGCATCGGAGAGGGCACGCAACTCGTGGATGCGCGCGTGCACGGCGTCGGCGTCGAGCATCTCGAGCACGAGTCCTTCGCGCTCGCCGCGGTTCACGGCCTGTCGCAGCGCCGAGCGCGATCTGCCCTTGAGCGAGAAATCCGCGAGCGGCACCGAGGCGTACTCGCCCAGCTTGAACACGCGCAATCCCGCATCGAGATACACCGGCAGCGTCTGCGGACGCACTTGATAGAAGGAGGCCCGCCCGCCCTGGGTGCGCGTCATTTCCAGAAAACGCCAGACCAGGTCGGGCCATTCCGATTGCGGGCCGACGGGATCGAACAGACTCACCCAGGAGCGACCGCGGCGGCCGAACATCACGAAGGCATTGCCCGATTCGGAAAACAGGAAGTGCTTGTCGCCCAGCAGCGCGACGTTGGCATCGGCCGACGGCTGCGTCCGGACGATCCGCGCGGCATGATCGAGTTCCTGTTCGTTGACCTTCGGCAGCCGGGCCGCCGGCGGACGCAGCAGCTGCCGCATCGCGAGCGCCAGCGCCAGCAGTGCGACCGCGACGAGCGCACGCAAGGATCGCGGCGCATGACCGTCGAACTCGAACTGCCACCACAGTTCCTGCGTGTAGTCGACGTCGCGATACGCGAAGAACAGCAGACCCGTCAGCGCGGCGACGATGGCGAGAACGCTCAGCAGCCAGCCGCCGGTGAAGGGCTGCGCCAGCAGCGAGGCGCGACGCGTGAACTGCGAATGCGACAGCGCCAGCGCCACCACCAGGCAGCCGATCAGGATCATCTCCGACACCGCGAATCCTTTCGGGATGGCGAGCAGCAGGCTGGCGATGCCGATGAGCAGTCCCGCCCACCAGGCGGCATCCAGCCGCAGCAGCATGCCGCGCGCGACGAACAGCAATCCGAGTCCGGCAATGCTGCCGAGGAAGTGCGAAGCCTCGACGAGCGGCAGCGGCACGTGCAACGCCAGCAGGTCCGTCGCCTCGTCGGTGGCGGGAGTGACGCCGGAAATCAGCAGCATCACGCCGATCACCAGCGTGTAGGCCGCCAGCAGCAGCGGCGCGAGACTGATCGCGGCGCGGGAAACTGCAGTGGCTGCACCGCGGCGCAGCTCGTGCATCACCAGCAATGCGAGCGCCAGCAGCAACGGCAGCACGTAGTAGATGAGGCGATAGAGCACGAGCGCCGCCGCGAGCGATTCCGCCGGCACGTGATCCTGGAGCGCCAGGAGCATGATGGCTTCGAACACGCCGAGGCCGCCCGGCAGATGACTCAGTACGCCGAGCACGACGGCGATGGCGAAGAACCCGAGGAATGCCGGAAACGCAATCGAGTCCGGCGGCAGCAGCAGCCAGAGCACGGCAGCCGTCGCACCGATGTCGATGGCGGAGAAGAACAGCTGCTGCAGGGCCAGCGAAGCGGACGGCAGCCGCAGCCGCACGCGGCCGAACAGCAATCGTTCGCGGCCATCGCGGCACAGGACGATCAGCGAGAACGTTGCGATCACGATCGCGAGCGCAACGGATTTCAACACCAGCGGCGGCAGATGGATGGCAGGTCCGACGGCATCCGCACCCCACAGCAGCGCCAGCGCGCCGACCGCAGAAATTCCGAGTCCGAAGGCGAGCGCGTTGAAGGCGATGGCGCGCGAGATCAGCCCGGCTTCCACGCCGGCCGCGCTGTAGAAGCGCATTCGCACGGCACCGCCCGTCAGTACGCCGAGGCCGATCGTGTTGGACAGCGCGTAGGCGATGAACGCCGTCTGCGCGGCGATGGAGTAGGCAACGGAGGCGCCGACGTAGCGCAGCGACGAGTGATCGTAGCCCGTGAGCGCGAAGTAACTGACGGCGGTCGCGACGACGGCGAGCGCCAGCGCGCGCGACGGCGTCGAACGGATTGCTTCGACCAGGCTGTGATAGCTGAATTCGGCAAACAGCCCGTGCAGTGCGTCGGCGAGCAGCAGGCCGATGATCAGTGCGGCGGCGCCGATGGCCCAGGGCTTCCAGCGTTGCAGGCTCGAAACGAGCCGGATCTTGTCCTGGGTCGATTCCATGACGGCCGATGGTACCGAGGCGGCCTGCGTTCCGTGATGAAACCGCCGTAGGGCCTGGGGGGATTTCTGTAGGTCAGGCTTTAGCCTGACATTTTCAGAAGGCCGGCTGAAGCCGGCCCCACAGCAAGAGGCGCCTACTGCGGCTGATAGCCCAGCGTCAGGAAGTACGACCGCCCATCCTGGTAGTAGTACGCCGCCGTTTCGTAATCCTCGTCGAAAGCATTGGCGATCCTGCCCTGTACGAACCAGCTGCCGAAGTGCACCCGGCCGACGAAATCGACGGTGCTGTAGCGGTCGAGTTCGAGCGTGTTGCCGACATCGTCGTAACGCGAGCCGACCAAGTTCACCGTCGCGCCCAGCGAGAACGCGTTCGTGCCATAGCTGACATCGATGCGCCCGGCATCTTCCGGACGGCGCGGCAGCAGCTTGTGCGTCTCCTGATTGCGCGGATCCAGATGCGTGTAGGTGAGTCCGACGCTCCAGCGATCGAGCTGCGTGCGGGCCTGCGCTTCGACGCCGCGGATGCGTGCTTCGTTGATGTTCTGCGGTGAGGACGTGGCGGAGTCGAACGCGATCAGGTCATCGACGTTGGTTTCGAACGCCGACAGCGACCAGGTGGTGTTCGCCGCCGTGCCGCTGATGCCGAGTTCGACGCTGTCCGATTCTTCCGGCGCCAGGTCGGGATTGCTGAATCCCGGGTAGTACAGATCGTTGAAGCTCGGTGCGAGGAACGCGGTGCCCCAGGCGACGGAGAAGGCGAGGTAGTCCTCGGCGAACCATTTCCAGCCCAGACCGCCGGTGGTGTGAGTGCCGAACTGTTCGTTGTCGTCGTTGCGCACCGAGGCGAGCACTTCGTGATCGCCGAAGCGGTCGGCGTACTGGCCGAACACGCCGGTGTTGGTGCGCGAGGTCTCGTCGTAGGGCGTGGTGCTGTCGACGCGGTCGTCGAGCCAGTCGACGCCCAGGGTCAGCACCTGACCCGCGGCAACGGTCCAGTCCGATTGCAGGCCGGCGTTGCGACGTTCGGTGTCGATGGTGGAGCGGTACGTGCCATCGCTGAAATCGTCGGAGTCATCCTGCGCGAGGCCCAGCTGCAGCGTCAGGTCCCAGCTGGAGGTTGCCGCGACCTTGCCCTTGAGCGCGTAGACGGCTTCGGTGAAGTCGGTTTCGTTGGTCCAGCTGCCGTCGTACTCGGTGTGACCGGAGGCATACAGGACGCTGGCTTCCACCTCGGCGGTCTCGCCCCAGCGATAGCCGGTGCGCAGCACGCCGGAGGTATTGCGATAGCCGTCGTCGTCGGGTTCGTCGGTGAAGCAGCCGCCGGTGTAGCCGAACGGGCCGGTCGGCGACGGCTGGCAGGCGTTGTAGCCCTGCGTCTCGAGGTAGTTGCCGGAGACGGCCAGCCAGGCATTCTCGCCCTTGAGGCCGAAGCTGGCGCTCGCATCGTAAGTTTCGTGCGAACCGCCGCCGATCGACACCGACGGTCCGTCGGCATCGCGCGTGAAGATCTGCACGACGCCGCCGATGGCGTCGGCGCCGTACAGGCTGGAGCGCGGTCCGCGCACGATCTCGACGCGCTCGATCTGGTCGACGGGGATGTATTCGAAGCGCGTGGTGCCGGCCGTGGTCGAACCGACGCGCACACCGTTCACCAGCACCAGTACGTGATCGGCCTCGGTACCGCGGATGAACATCGAACTGAGTTTGCCGAGGCCGCCGTTGTTGGCGATGGCGATGCCGGCTTCGCCGCGCAGCAGATCCTGCACCGATTGCACCTGGCGGCGCTGGATGTCGTCGTGCGTCAGCACGGTGACGGAGCCGATCACGTCGGCGATCGGCTGCTCGATGCGCGCCGCCGTGACGATGACTTCGGAAACGGGATCCGGGCTCGCCGCGATCGTGGTGAAAGGAACCGCGCACGCAAGTGCGACGGCCGCGAAGGGCTGATGACGACTCATGACAATGCTCTCCCCATGCTCGCCCGCATGGCCAGATGTGGTTATCGATCTGCGTGCGGGAGTGAGAGAGCAGGCGATGGTGCGCATCGCGCGTACTCCTGATCGCCCGCCGCGACGCCGGTACCGATCGCTCCTGTCCGGCTGGCGGATCGGGCGATCGTGCGTCAGGCCGGTCTCCGGGCTTTCGAGTGAAACCGCAGGTTCATGGACCTGGGGCATTCGTCGCTATCGCCTTCCCATGCCGTCGGCACAGTGGCTGGAGACGCTCGTCTCCGGATATCGATTGGACTCGACTACCGTTGCGGGGGCAGCGCCGGAATGCTCTGCAGGCAGAGGTCACCGGCTTCACGTTCGCGCCCCGATGGAACGGGGCGCTCACCTGACGGGCCGGCACGGTACGGACCGGCCCGGGAGGTGTCAAGGAGCGGCCGGCCGGCGCGCTCCGCCTCTTCTCTTCTGTAGGTCAGGCTTCAGCCTGACTCCCAAGAAGGCCGGCTGTGACCGAAGGAAATCCCGCGGGAAAGCCGGCCCCACAGCAAGACTAGAAGTCCACCATCAATCGTCCATAGATGAACCGTCCCGCACGGCCGTATGGCGCGTAGTTCGAGAACGGCGCATTGCCGGTGGAGTTCAGTGCGATCGGCACCGGGTCCGGATACTCGTCAAACACGTTTTCCGCACCGAGCGCGAACTTGATGTGATCCGTGAAGTGGATGCGGCCTTCCAGGTCCACCACGGCCTGCGAGGACAACCACTGGTCGATCGGCGTGTAGGTGCCGGCGCTCACGTTGGCGAACGTGGCGTTCGTCGACGAATCCGGCGACAGCAGCTTGCCGTAGCGCGTCGCGCGCAGCGTGGCGCCGAAGCGCTGGAAGTCCCAGTTGATGTTGAAGGTGAACTTGGTTTCCGGCGTGCCGTCTTCCATCGTCAGCACGTTGAAACGATCGAACAGCGGCGGCGCGGGATTGAGCGCGGCAAGCGCTTCCGTCGCGGGAATCTTCGTCACGTCCGTCGTGTTCCAGTTGCCCGTCAGCGTAAGGTCGATGCGTCCACCCGATTCGGTGCTCAGCGGATAGTTCAGCACCAGATCGACGCCTTCGGTCTCGGTGTCGACGCCGTTGATGAAGAAGCGGCCGCCGCCGCTGCCGATGAAGCCGAGCGTTTGCAGGTAGGCGCGTACGTTTGGCTGCGTCAGGTTTTCGGACAGCACGATGCGGTCGTCGATGTCGATCTTGTAGTAGTCGATCGTCAGGCTGAGCTTGTCGAACCGGATCACCGCACCGATCGAGTAGTTCAGCGACTCTTCCGCATCCAGCGGCTTGGCGCCGAGCGCGACCGCGATCGGGTCCGACACCGGGAAGGTCGTCACGTCGAACGGTACGCCGCCGATGAAGTTGGTCGAGGTCGTGGCGAAGTACTGCTGCTGCAGCGACGGCGCACGGAAGCCGTTCTGCACCGACGCACGCAGCGCGAACGAATCGGTGAAGTCATAGCGGCCCGACAACTTGCCGGAGAAGCTCTCGCCGAAGTCGGAGTAGTGCTCGCCGCGGATCGCGGCGGAAGCGAGGAACTTGTCGGTGATGTTCGCTTCGAGATCGATGTACGCGCCGTACGCTTCGCGGTTCGTATCGACTTCGTTTTCCGGGCGGAAGCCCGGGAAGACCTGCGAGCCGGAGCCGGTTGCACAGCCGCCCGCGGCGATCTGTGCGTCGGTGAACGGCGCGACGCACCCGGGCGTTCCTGGCGTGTTGAGCGGAATCAGCACGCCGCCATTGCGATAAGAATCCGGCTCGCCCGCGAAGATCTGGTAACCCTCCTGACGCGCTTCCACGCCAAGCGCCACGTTCAGCGGCGAAGCCAGGCCGACATCGAAGCCGCGCACGCCCGAGAAATTGAACACGATCTGGTCGTACTCGAAACCGCCGGCATCGAACGTCGTCTTGCTCGTCGGGCCGATCGACCGGTTCAGCGTGTTCTCGATGGTGAACTCCATCTTGTTGTCGCCGTACACGAGGGAGGTGTCCATGTCCCAGCTGCCGAGCGCCCACTTCACGCCGAACGCGCCGGAGTAATCGGTGACGTCGGGTGCGATCAGCGGCAGGAAGCCGTCGGGATAGATCTCGATGACGTTGCGATCGTCCATCGCGCGGCGGAAGAAGCCTGCCGACACCACGTCGCGATCCTGCCAGCTGGCCCAGCCATAAAGCTGCGCGCTGTTGCCGATGTCGTAGCCGGCGTTGATGAACACCGTCTTCTGGTCCATGTCGGGTTCGCCGTACCAGGCGTTCCAGCGATCGATGGTCGCCTCGCGCGGATCGAAGGCGCCGCCCACCCGCGGATATTGCTGGCGCGAGTCGAAGCCGCCGCGTTCGGTGCGTTCCTGGTCCTTGTATTCGGCGCCGATCGTGAGGAAGCCGTCCGCGCCGAGCGCCAGACCTTTCCATGCCGAGACCACCAGCGTTTCGCCGTCGGACACGTCGCGCTTCGCCTGGTTGAACGGGACGGACCAGTTCGCGCCGGTGGGCGCCGGGGCGGTCGGCACTTCGTAACTGGATTCGCGCACGCCGTACTGCACGCTCGCTGCGCCGCCGTCGTTGTCGTCGCGCAGCCGCAGGTTGATCACGCCGGCGATGGCGTCCGAGCCGTACTGCGCGGAAGCGCCGTCGCGCAGCACTTCGATGGATTTCACCATCGCGTTGGGAATCGTGTTCATGTCCACGGCCGAGGCGCCGCGACCGATGGTGCCGTTGACGTTCACCAGCGAGGCCGAGTGCCGGCGCTTGCTGTTGACCAGCACCAGCGTCTGGTCGGGCGAGAGACCGCGCAGCGTCGCTGGTCGAATCGTGTCCGTACCGTCGGCGAGACCAGGGCGCGGAAAGTTGAATGACGGCAAGACCACGGACAGCGCCTGGTTCACTTCCACCGTGCCGACGTTCTCCAGTGCGGCCGCGCTGACGATGTCGACGGGCACGGCGGTGTCGAGAGCCGAGCGATTCTCCACGCGCGTGCCGGTGACGACGATCTGTTCGAGGACGTTCTTGTCCTCCGGCGGGACGGTCTGAGCCTGGATGGAGTGACTGGCAACCAGCGCCAGCGATGCGGCCGAAAGCAACCTGAATGGCATCTTCTGCGAATGCATATGGGTTCTCCCTGCGTCGGTAAAAATTTGCCGGCCAGCGCCGGATTGGATGTGACTCTGGAGCAACACGACGGCCCGTACCATTGTGATTGGCCGCAGCCCCTGCCTGCGGCGGGCGTTGCTCAGGGCATACAAACAGGCAAGCGGCACGCGGATTCGCCCGGTATATTCCGTGCGGAAATTCAGCGCGCCCGGTGCGTCGATCGTCCCGGCCGTGCACTCGCCGTGTTTTTTTCGCAAGCTACGCCACTGTCATGCATTCACCCTTTCTCGCCACCGCCCTCGACGCGGCCCATGCCGCTGCCGCCGTCATCCGTCGCTACTACCAGCGCAATCTCGACGTCGTCCTGAAAGCCGACAAGTCGCCGGTCACCCAGGCCGATGTCGAAACCGAGCAGACGATTCGCGACATCATCGGCGCACGTTTTCCCGACCACGGGTTCTACGGCGAGGAAACCGGCCAGAGCGCCCTCGATGCCGAGTATCTGTGGCTGGTCGATCCCATCGACGGCACCAAGGCCTTCGTGCGCGAGTACCCGTTCTTCTCCACGCAGATCGCGCTCATGCATCGCGGCCGGCTGATCGTCGGCGTGTCGTCCGCGCCGGTGTACGGCGAGGTGGCCTATGCGGAAATCGGCGTCGGCGCGTGGCTGGACGACAAGCCGATTCGCGTGAGCGAGATCGACAGCATCGAAGCGGCCGCGGTTTCCGGCGGCAATCTCAAGACACTGGCATCGGGACCGCGCTGGTCGCGTTACGGCGAACTCGTCGCGCGGGTCAATCGCATCCGCGGCTACGGCGATTTCCTGCACTACCACCTGCTGGCCTCGGGCAAGCTCGAAGCCGTCATCGAATCCGACGTGAACATTCTCGACATCGCGGCGCTTGCCGTGATCGTCGAAGCGGCCGGTGGGAAATTCACCGACCTCGATGGCCGGCCGCTCGATTTGCAGACGACTTCCGTCCTGGCGGCGAACTCGCGATTGCACGCGACGTTGCTGTCGCAACTGTCCTAGTCTTTCTGCGTGTGGGGCCGGCTTTCCCGCGGGATTTCCTTCGGTCACAGCCGGCCTCGGCAATGTCAGGCTGAAGCCTGACCTACAGAAGAGGCTTCAGCCTGACTCCCGTGCAGATGGCCGGCTGTGACCGAAGGAAATCCCGCGGGAAAGCCGGCCCCACAGGCAGAGTCCTGAAGCCCGGCTCAGATTCTTCTCTTCGCTGCGCAATCCGGGCACACTGCGCGCGCGACTCAAGCTTGGGGGCGAGGTCGCACCACAACAACGATCACGGAGTGGACATGTCCACCGACCCGCTGCCCCCGTTCCAGACCCGCGAACTGCCCGAACCGCCCACGCGCGTATGGCCGCTCATCGGCCCCGGCATCATCGCCGCCGGCGTCGGTCTCGCTTCCGGCGAATTCATTCTCTGGCCCTTCATCGCCTCGCAGGTGGGACTGATGCTGCTGTGGGGCGCGGCCATCGGCATCGCGACCCAGTGGTTCCTGAACATGGAGATCGAGCGCTACACGCTCGCCACGGGCGAAACGGCGCTCGCCGGTTTCACGCGCCTGTGGAAGCACTGGGGACTGGTGTTCGCCGTGCTGGTGTATTTCGCCAATCTCTGGCCGGGCTGGGCTACTTCGTCTGCGACCATGCTCACCTATCTGGTGGGCGGCGATGCAACGGTCATCGCCATCGGTTTGTTGCTGGTCATCGGCGCGGCGCTGACGCTGGCGCCGGTCGTGTACACGCTGATGGAGCGCGTGCAGTTCCTTAAAGTGGTGGCGGTCGTGACGTTCATCATCGTCGCCGTGATCTTCGTGATCACGCGCGAGGCGTGGGCCGAACTGCCGCGCGGCTTTACGCAGGTCGGCACGCTGCCGCCGCAGCTCGGCTTCGCACTGGTGATGGGCGCCTTCGCGTATGCGGGTGCCGGCGGCGGACAGAATCTGTGTCAGAGCAACTGGATTCGCGACAAGGGATTCGGCATGGGCGCGTACGTGCCGCGGCTCGTCAGTCCCATCACGGGCGAGGAGGGCGCGGCTCATGTGCCGGGCGGCTACCGCTTCGAACCGACCGCGGCGAATCTCGCGCGCTGGCGCGGCTGGTGGCGCATGGCGAACCTCGAACAGGCGCTGACGTTCGCGCTGATCTCCTTCGTGACCATCGTGTTCACCTCGATGATCGCGTACTCGACTGTCTACGGCCGCCCCGGCGTGCCGCAGAACGTCGACTTCATCCGCACGCAGGGCGAACAGATGCAGCTCGTGGCTGGCGCCTGGTTCGGCGTGCTGTACTGGATCATCGGCGCGGTCTCGCTGTTCGCCGCGGCGATGGGCATCGTCGACTACACGAGTCGCATCGGCGCCGACGTGCTGAAGAGCACTTACCTGCGCGGCTCGCGTCACAGCGAGAACCGGATCTACTTCGCGCTCGTGTGGGCGCTGGTCCTTTGCGGCTGCATCGTGCTGCTCTTCGGCGTGCGCCAGCCGCTGGTGCTGCTGGTCATTTCGTCGGTTACCAGCGGCGTGACGATGTGCATCTATTCGGTCCTGCTGATCCTGCTGAACCGCCGCTGGCTGCCGGCCCAGATCCGCATCTCGCGACCGCGCACCGCGGCGCTCGTCTGGTCGACGCTGCTGTTCGGGTTCCTGGCCGTGCTCACGTTTCAGCAGCAGATCCGCAATCTGCTGTCGTAGCGGCAGGGCCTGCAACCTTTTCGGTCGCTGTCGTGTCCTAATGGCACCCCGGTTCGCAGCTGGAGAATTTCGATGCAGTTCCTGATGTTCGTCGTGCTCTGGTGCCTGTTGCTGGTCGTCGCCTGGCCGCTGGCGCTGGCCCTGCTGGTGTTCCTGCCGCTGCTGTGGCTGCTGTCGATCCCTTTCCGGATCGTCGGCGTGCTGCTGGAGGCGTGCATCGCGTTCATCAAGGCGCTGTTCTTTCTGCCCGCGAGATTGCTGGGGCACCGCGGCTGATCGCCTGTAGGGCCGGCCTCTGCCGGCCTCTTCTGTAGGTCAGGCTTCAGCCTGACTCTTCGAGAAGGCCGGCTGAAGCCGGCCCCACAGCAAGAGAAAGAACAAGAGCAAGAATAGCGGCCGCCTACACCGTCACGAACGTCCTGCCGCCTTCCCACGTGAGTTCGCGCACGGTGACGCCGTAGAGACGCGAAATCGTCGCCTCGTTCAGCACACGCTGCACCGGTCCGTGCAGCCACTCGCCATTGCCGAACAGCAGCAGCGCCTGATCGCCGAAGCGCGTGGCGAGGCCGATGTCGTGCAGGCTCATGACGACGGCGCGCCCGGCATCGGCGCGCGCACGCAGCAATCGCAGCACGTCGATCTGATGCTGCGGATCGAGATGATTGATGGGCTCGTCGAGCAGCATCAGCTCCGGATCCTGTGCCAGCAGCGTCGCGATCGCCACGCGACGTCGCTCGCCGCCGGACAAGGTGTCGATCTCGCGCGTCTCCAGGGTGTCCATGTCGACGGATTGCAGCGCGGCGCGGGCGATGGCGCGATCGGACTCACTTTCCCATTGCCAGAAGCCGATGTGCGGATGCCGGCCGATCAGCGTGGTGTCGAGCACGCTCGAAGGAAACGGATCTTCCGAAGTCTGGCTCAGCAGGCCGAGTTGCCGCGCCAGCGGGCGGCGCGGCCAGTCATCGAGCGGACGACCGTCGAACAGCAATGAACCCGCCGCGGGTGCACGCAGGCCGCACAGCGTGTGCAGCGTCAGCGTCTTGCCCGCGCCGTTGCGTCCCAGCACGCAGGTCATGGTGCCGCGCTGGATCGCGAGCGTCAGTTGTCGTACCAGCATGCGGTCGGCAACGCGCACGTCCAGATCGCTGCAGGAGAGCAGCGCAGCAGGAGCATTCGCGAGCGCATTCATCGCGGGCTCCAGCCGATTTCGGTCGCCGTGAGCGGGCCGATCACGACCTGCTGCAGCGATTCGGGAATCTCGGCCTCGCCGGCACTCACCGGAATGCGACCGCCCATGAGTTCCGCGAATTGCTGCGGGTAGCGCGGCTGACGCTGCGGCTCTGCATAGCCATCGGGAAAGCGCGGCAGATTGTCCGCGCCATATTTGTCGCTCGCGCCGAGCGTGTGCAGCAGTTCGTGCGCAATGACGGTGTCGTTCGAGCCTGCCATGCGCTTGTCGGCGAAGACATGCACGATGCCGAACAGGCCCTTCTGCAGTCCGGTGGAATGCGGCAGCGAACTCGTGCGCTGCGGATCGTGATACAGCACGAAGAGTTTTATCTCGCTGCCAGGCGGACCTTCCGCCCGCGACGCCCACCAGCGCGCCCGCAGGCTCCACAGCATGACGCCGAGCCGGCCGGTGCCCGGCTCCAGTTGCGGCGGCAGCTCGCGGATCGGCGCGGCGAGCGAGAGCCGGATCGGCGGTACCGGTTTCACGTCGTAGGCCTTGCCTTCTTCGGCAAAGAAATTCTCGAGCGGCAGCAGATGAGCGCCATCGAGCGACTGCACGTAACGCGCACTGACGGCCGAGTCGTCGCCGTTGATGGGGAAGACCGCGACCCGCAGCGGATTCTGCCAGTCCGTCGAATACACCCGATCGAACCAGGTGTTCAGCGCGACGAACAGCAGGATCAGCAGCAGGATGCCGATGCGAACCTTGCGCCACATGCGTTCAGTTCGCGCTCTCGATGCTGATGTCGGCGAGCTCGCCGTCCTGCGCGCTGTACGACACCGTCATGGGCTGACAGCACACCGAACAGTCCTCGATGTAGCTCTGCGATTCCACCGACAGATCGAGGAACAGCAGGATGGTCTCACCGCAGTTCGGACAGGAGACTTCTACGGAGGTTTCGAGCATGAGGGGTAGTGGAGGGCCGCAGGGAGAACTAAAGAGAGAATGGCCGCAAAAAGGCGCAAACGCCACAAATGAGGAAAAATTACCGATCTTTACCTGCGATTCTTGCGCTTCTTTGCGGCCAATTTCTTTTCTTCAAAGCGTAAATGCATTCCTGATCCAGTCGATCTGCGGCCCGCCCATCCCCGGTGAAATCGCGACGACGTCGAAGCGTGCCGGGTAGCGGCGCAGGTCGGCGCGCATCATCAGCAGGTGTTTGCCGGCGACGATCAGCCGACGTTGCTTCTGCCAGGTGACGGAAGCAGCGCCGCCGCCGAACTCGTTGCTGGCGCGATAGCGCACTTCGATCAGCACCAGCGTCTTCTGCTGCAGCATGACCAGATCGATCTCGCCGCCGCGGCAGCGATAGTTGCGTCCGATCAGGTTCAGTCCCTGCGCTTGCAGGAATCGCAGCGCGATGGCTTCGCCGCTTGCGCCCGCTTCCTTGCGGTTCCGGTCGTCCATGAAGTCTCCTGATTTACCGGGCGGCGGTCGCCGCCATCCCGAGCGGGACCGGTTTGCCTTCCGTGACGCGTGCCCAGTCGAGATCGCGCCGCACGCGGCCGCGTTCGTCGATCGACAGCAGGCCGGTCATGCCCGGAATGGCATTGGCGCTGCCGAACTTGCCGGCCTTCAGCAGCGGCACGATGCGATAGGCGTCGAAGCCAAAGGCATAGAGTCGTCCGCGACCGCGCGCGCGCACCGGCCAGTAGCGGCTGAGTGCGGTGCGCAGTTCGGTCGAGACCGCGTCGGGCGAGATGACCCAGGGCATGTCGGGGAAGATCACGCCGTCGAGGTCGTTGTTCGCCTGCGTGTCGGGTTCGAAGATGTCCGAGGTCGCATATACGGGTAGATCGTCGGCGAGGAAGAACCGCAGCGTCGGACGCAGCGACCGTCCCTGCGCCGGATACGCGCCCATGAACACGAACTGCGCATCGCCGCGACGGCGCGGCTCGAACTCGAAGCGCTGGCCGAGCGTCGAGTTGATCGCATTCGCGCGGGCGCGGCTCTCATCGATCAGCAGCAGTCGCGAAATCGGATCGGAGAAATCGCGCGCCGAGGTGTCGTAGTAGCGCACCCCGGCGACGGAGCCGCCGAGCGATTTCAGTTCCGACTCGAAGGCGCGATACACGCGCTGGCCCCATTCGTTGTTCGGCACGAGCGCGAGGCCACGCGCGCGACCGTCGGCCATCACACGGTGCGCGACCTGTCGCGCCTCGTCTTCCGGATCGAGCGCGTACTGGAACAGCATGGCGGGCGGCGTGGCGCCATCGGGCAACAGATTCAGCGCGAGCGTCAGTACCGGGACCGTGCCCGATGCGGCCAGCGCGGCGACGTCTTCCTTGAACAGCGGCCCCACCACGAACTGTGCGCCTTCGGCGATCGCGCGCTGATAGGCGGTGTTGGCGCCCATGGCGACGGTGTCGTAGATGTTCACCTGCGGCCGGCGCGCCGAATCCTGCTGCAGCAGCGCCGCCATGAAGCCATCGCGGATCGCTACGCCCGCCGCCTGCTGGCGTCCGCTCAGCGGCAGCACGAGCGCGACCTGTGCCGGATAGTCGAGTCCGACGCCGAGATCGGGCAGGACTTCTTCGTTGAGGAACGTGTTGGCGGGATGCGTCGGATAGCGGCTGCGCCAGGTCGCGAGATCGTTCTTGGCAGTGAACGGATTGCGTGCGGCAACGAGTGCAGCACGACCCAGATCGAGCCAGCCCGCGACGATCGCGCTGCTGCCTGCTTGCGCGGTGAAATCGGCATTGCCGGCCGCGCTGGTCTGCAGTCCTTCCCAGATCAGGCGCTGATTGGCGCGGATGTCCTGCGGATTCGTCAGCAGTCGTTCGCGCTCCAGCGCCGTCGTGACGCCGGCGGCGGGGCGATTGAGCGCGAACTGCGCGCGGGCGCGCAGGGCCAGCACGTTCGGCGCGCTCTCGCGCGGCAGAGGCTGCGGAATCTTCTGCAGTTCCTCGAGCGCTTTCGCCGGATTCTTCGACTGCAACGCCAGTTCGGCAGCGATCAGCGAACGATCCGCTGCATCCTGCGTCGGCAACGAGGCGCTGACCTTCGCCAGCGTCGCCTTCACCTTGTCGGTGTTGCCGGCGAGCAGGTATTCCTTGGCGGCGCGCAGCAGCAGGCGATCGCGCAGTTCTTTCTGCGCCGCGCCCGCCATCGTTTCATAAAGCTGTCCCGCTTCGACGTACTTGCCTTCGCGTGCGAGCTGCTCGGCCTGCGCGAGCTGTCGATCCGCGCCGGACTGCGTGGGTTGCGAAGTCGGCGTCGTGCAGGAAGCGATGCCCAGCAGCGCCACGATCGCCAGTGCGCAGTCCCGCAGGGCGTGCAGTGCACGATCGGATCGGACGGGGACTTCAGGCGCAAGCCGGCAGACGGTAGTCTTGCGGCCGACGGCGAGGGACGGTGTCGCGAACATGTCGGAAATTCTCGAGCCTGAGCGGTCATCCGGGGCCGGCAGTCTACCGCGGACCGTGGGCCGTCTCTAATCGCATCGACCGGCTACGGAAAACCAGCACGTGACAGCAGATCCGCACTCGCCGCATGCCGGCAAGGTCTTCGTCGTCGCCACGCCGATCGGCAATCTCGGCGATCTCAGTCCGCGCGCGCGGGAAGTGCTGGCGTCCGTGTCGCTGATCGCGGCCGAAGACACGCGCCACACGCGACAGCTGCTGCAGTCGTTCGGCATCGGCACCGCGCTTACGTCGCTGCATGAACACAACGAGTCCGAAAAATCGTCGGCATTGATCGAGCGGATCCTGCGCGGCGAATCGCTGGCGCTCGTCTCCGATGCCGGCACGCCGCTGATCAGCGATCCCGGTTTCGATCTCATTGCGGCGGCACGCGCGCAAGGCATCGAAGTGATTGCCGTGCCCGGCCCGTGTGCTGCGATTGCGGCTGTTTCAGTCGCGGGATTGCCCACTGACCGCTTCACGTTCGAAGGCTTCCTGCCCGCGAAATCAGCCGCGCGCCGCGCGCAGCTCGAAAGCCTCGCGGCCGAGTCGCGGACACTCGTGTTCTACGAAGCGCCGCATCGACTGGTCGAAACGCTCGAAGACATGACGGCCATTTTCGGTGTGGACCGCCGCGCCAGCGTGAGCCGCGAACTGACCAAGCGCTTCGAAACAACTTACGCCGGCGCGCTCGGTGAACTGCTCGCTACCGCGAAGTGCGACGAAAACATGTCGCGCGGTGAAATCGTCATCGTCGTCGCCGGCGCTGCGCCGGTTCAGCGCGAAGCCGTAGCGCTCGATATGCAGCAACTCCTGCGTGCGCTGCTGCAGGAACTTCCCGCCGCACAGGCGGCGAAGGTCGCGGCGAAGATCACGGGCGTGAAGCGCGCGGAGTTGTATGAGATGGCGGTGCGGATGGGGAAGGGGAGAGAGGAATAGCCGCAAGAAGGCGCAAAAAACACAAGGTTCGGAATACAAACACGGCGTGGATCCGTCACGGAATTTCTTTCATATGTGAGCTTTGCGCCTTTTTGCGGCCATTCTCTTTTCCTGTCTTGCTTCCGCAGCCTCCAGCCCCCACCATCCGCGCCGGAGTCGGCCAGACAACCGCTGCGCGCAAGCGTGGAGGAAAGTCCGGGCTCCCAGGGCAAGGCGCCAGGTAACGCCTGGGGGACGCGAGTCCACGGAAAGTGCAACAGAGAGCAAACCGCCTAAGCGACGCTGGGGACTGTTCCCGAAATGGGGACTGTCCCCATTCCAGCGCCGCCGGTAAGGGTGAAAGGGTGCGGTAAGAGCGCACCGCGTCGGTGGCAACACTCGACGGCACGGCAAACCCCGCCTGGAGCAAGACCAAATAGGGAAGCACGCTGGCCGAGCAATCGGGCGGCACGTATGGCCCATACAGGCTTCCGGGTAGGTCGCTCGAGGTGCACGGCGACGTGCATCCCAGAGGAATGGTTGTCCTAGACAAAACCCGGCTTATCGGCTGACTCCATCCAATGAGGCCCCGGCCAGCGCCCCTCTCCCGCTTGGGGGAGGGGCGTTTTCTCGTTGTCCCTGCCTTCTTGCATCCCCGCCCGCCACGCGCTGGCCAACCATCATATTTTTCTAAACGAAGCGGTCGACGCTACGGGGCGTACGAGCGCATGTCGGCAATTTTTGTATACATCGCCCGCGTACGCCGGCCGACAGGATCGGCCATTCCCTGCCCCGGTTCGGGCCCGATCGCGCCGCAATGGTGCGCGACTTTGCGCGCAGTCTTCTTTCCCGCGTCCAGCCGTCGTCGATTCCGGCACATATATAGGTGTGCACTCTTGCTTGAAGAAGTGCTCTTAACTCCATGATTTGAATTGAACCTCTCCGGCGCATCGGTCGACGCGGATCTTGCCTCGCGCTAAGTCACTGTCGCCAAACAGGAAATCTCTCAAATTTTTTTGACTTGACGGAACGCGGCTACCTATAGTCGCCGCGTCGGTGGGAAATTGTGGGAATCGGTGGGTTAGAGGGGCGCGAAGTGATCGTCTGATCCCGTCTTTGGCAACGAAACATGTTCCGCGGTGCAAACAAGGTGACGCTCGACGCGAAGGGGCGGTTGGCCATGCCAACGCGCTATCGCGAACGCATCGTCGAGCGTTCCAACGGCCGGCTGATCGCCACCGTCGACCGCGCGGACCGCTGTCTCCTTATCTATCCGTTGCCCGAGTGGGAGGAGATCGAGCTGAAGCTGCGCCGGCTCCCCACCCTGAACCCGGTCGCCCGCCGTCTGCAGCGATTGATGATCGGTCACGCGACGGACCTGGAGCTGGACAACAGCGGCCGGATCCTGCTGCCGCCGAGCCTGCGCGAATACGCCGGGCTGGCGCGCAGCGCGATGCTGATCGGCCAGGGCAATCGCTTCGAGTTGTGGGACGAGGCGGTGTGGAACGAGCAGCGCGATCAGTGGCTGAAGGTGGATGAGACGGCCGAGGAGCTGCCGCCCGAACTGTCGACGCTGTCGCTGTAAGTGCTGAACGTCGGGGTCTTCGATTGACGTGATGACGTTTCAACACACGCCCGTGCTTCTCGAGGAAGTACTGGCGGCACTGCAGGTTCGCGAGGCCGGCCGCTACCTGGACGCGACCTTCGGTCGCGGCGGGCACACGGCGGCGATTCTGGAACGGGTCGGCAAGGAGGGAAGGGTCGTTGCAATCGATCGGGATCCGGAAGCGATTCGCGCCGGTCAGGAACGATTTGCAGGCGATGGGCGCTTGATGCTGGTGAATGGTCCGTTCTCGCAGCTCGCACAGGTGGCGACGCAGGCGGGACTGGCCGGGGGATTCGATGGTGTGTTGCTCGATCTCGGTGTGTCTTCTCCGCAGCTCGACAACGCCGCGCGCGGCTTCAGCTTCGCGCAGGACGGTCCGCTCGACATGCGGATGAACAACGCAAGCGGCATGACGGCGGCGGACTGGGTCAACCGGGCGCCCGAGCATGAGATCGCGCGCGTCATCCGCGAGTACGGCGAAGAGCGGTTTGCGAAGCGCATCGCGCGCGCCGTCGTGCAGGCGCGTTCGCAGTCGCCGTTCGATCGCACGCTGCAGCTTGCGGAGATCGTGTCGGCAGCAGTGCCGATGCGCGAGCCCGGCAAGCATCCGGCCACGCGCACCTTCCAGGCGATCCGCATCCAGGTGAACCAGGAATTCGCCGAGATCGAGTCGGCGCTCGAAGGGTCGCTCGTCGCGCTGGCGCCGCAGGGCCGCCTGTGCGCGATCAGTTTCCACTCGCTCGAAGACGGCCTCGTCAAGCGCTTCATGCAGAAGCACTCGCAGGAAGACCCGGTGTACGCCGGTCTGCCCGAAGTGCCGCCGCATGCGCGTCCGAAGCTGCGGCGCGTCGGCAAGGCGATTCATCCGTCGGCGGCGGAGATCGATCGCAATCCGCGCGCGCGCAGCTCGATCCTGCGCGTCGCGGAAAGGATGGCGGCATGAACACGCTCAGCCGCTGGTCGATGCCGTTGCTCTGGGCGCTGCTGTTCGTATCGGCAGTGGCCGTGGTGTGGAGCCGTCACCAGACACGCAGTCTGTTCATCCAGCTGCAGGGCCTGCACTCGCAGCGCGACGGGCTGGATATCGAGTGGGGCCAGTTGAAGATCGAACAGAGCGCCTGGTCCACCCACGGGCGCGTCGAACAGACGGCGCGCGCCGATCTGAAGATGGTGATTCCGAAACCCGACGAAGTACGACTGGTTCAGCCGTAGACATGATCCGCAGCGACAACAAGGCATTCTCGCCCGAGCAATACGCGACGCGTCTGCGCGTCGTGCTCGGCATGCTTGCGTTGATCGCCTGCGCACTCGTCGCCCGCGCCGTCGATCTGCAGTTGCTCGACGACGGTTTCCTCGAAGGCCAGGGCGATGCGCGCTTCACCCGCGTGGCCAAGCTGTCGGCGGTGCGCGGCGCGATCTTCGATCGCAACGGCGAAACGCTCGCCGCGAGCATGCCGGTCGACACGGTGTGGGTCTCGCCGCGCGAAGTCATGAAGGCTTCGGACCAGTTGCCACGGCTGGCCGAAGCGCTCAACCGCGATCCGAAGTGGCTGACGCAGGTGCTGACCAGCAATCTCGAACGCGACTTCCTGTACCTGGTGCGTCACATGCGTCCCAGCGATGCGGCGCAGGTGCAGGCGCTGAAGATTCCCGGCGTGTACCTGCTGCGCGAATACCAGCGCTTCTATCCCGCCGGCGAAGTCACGGGCCATCTGCTCGGCTTCACCAAGAAGTACGAGGACATCGGTCAGGAAGGTCTCGAACTGGCGTACGACCGCTGGCTCGGTGCGGAAGCGGGCGCCAAGCGCGTCATCCAGGATCGCTATGGGCGCACGGTCGAGGACATCGAAAGCATCCGCGCACCGCGGCCGGGGTCGGATCTCGTCACCAGCATCGACCTGCGCATCCAGTACCTCGCGTATCGCGAACTGAAATCGGCAGTGCAGCTGCATCGCGCCAAGGCCGGCTCGATGGTCGTACTCGATGTCGACACCGGCGAAATCCTGGCGATGGTGAACCAGCCCTCGTACAACCCGAACGATCGCGATCAGGTATCGGCCGCGCGCTACCGCAATCGCGCCGCGACCGACATTTTCGAACCGGGTTCCAGCATCAAGCCGTTCGTCGCGGCGGCCGGTATCGCCTCCGGGCGCTTTCACCCGAATACCGTCATCGACACCACGCCGTTCCGCGTCGGCGCGAAGCTGATCGAGGATCACAAGTTTCTGGGTTCGATTCCGCTCACCACCGTGCTCGCGAAGTCGAGCAATGCCGGCATGGTGAAGATGGCGATGACGCTGTCGCCGCAGAACATGCACGACACGCTCAGCGCGTTCGGCTTCGGCCAGGTGTCAGGCAGCGGCTATCCGGGCGAGTCGGCAGGACTGCTCAATGACGCGGCGCACTGGGGTCGCATCGGACAGGCCACCATGTCGTACGGCTACGGACTGTCCGTGACGCCGCTGCAGCTGGCGCATGCCTACGCGACGCTGGGATCCGGCGGCGTCAGCCGGCCGGTCACGCTGCGACGCATCGAGGAACCGGTGGCAGGCCAGCGCGTACTCGATGAGCACGTCGCGCGCGAACTGCTCGGCATGATGGAAAGTGTCGTGTCGCAGGACGGCACCGGCAAAGGTGCCGCGCTTGCCGGCTATCGCGTTGCGGGAAAGACCGGCACCGCTTGGACCGCGGCGGCCGGCGGCTATTCCACCGATCGCTACAAGGCGACGTTCGGCGGCGTCGTGCCCGCCAGTCATCCGCGTCTCGCTGCAATTGTCGTCATTGACGAGCCGGGCGGGCAGCTTTACTACGGCGGCGACGTCGCTGCCCCCGTGTTTGCGAATGTGATGGCCGGCGCGCTGCGCCTGCTGGGTGTGCCGCCCGATGGTCTGGAGCGCGTGCCGGATGTCACGCTGGTCCAGGCGAGCCGTGGTTCCGAATGAGCGTCATGAGCACAGCTGCCGTGAACCTCACTTCCCCACAACGCCGCAAGAACCTGCGCGAACTGCTGGCGGGACTCGTCGGCGCGGACGTGCCTGACGTGCTCGTCACGGATCTCACGATCGACAGCCGCAAGGCCGGCGCGGGCACGGCGTTCATCGCACTGCCCGGCACTCGCAGTCATGGCGTTGCGTTTGCGTCGCAGGCCGTCAGTCTCGGTGCGACGGTCGTGTTGTGGCAGCCGGTCGAAGGCGTTGCGGCACCGTCTCTGCCTGCGCACGTCACGGTGATCGCCGTGCCGGAACTCAATGTCGCGATCGGCACGATCGCTGACCGCTTCTTCGATGCGCCGTCGCGCTCGGTCACCGTGACCGGCATCACGGGCACCAACGGCAAGACGACGAGCGCCTACGTGCTTGCTTCGGCACTTGCGCATCTCGGCAAGTCTTCTGCGTACGCTGGCACGCTCGGCCACGGCCGCATCGGCGCCGTCATCGCCGGCACGCACACCACGCCGGACTGCATCACGCTGCATCGACAGATCGCGCAACTGCGCGATGAGGGCGTGGCGCAACTGGCGATCGAAGTGTCCTCGCATGCGCTCGACCAGCATCGCGTGGCCGGCGTGCGCATCGACACGGCCGTCTTCACCAACCTGACGCACGATCATCTCGACTACCACGGGACCTTCGAAGCCTACGGCGCGGCGAAGGCGCGGCTGTTCATGTGGCCGGGCCTGCAGCACGCCGTCATCAATGTCGAAGATGCCTTCGGCCGCGAACTCGCTGCGAGCTATCGCGGCCGCGGGCTCGTCATCTGCGCGCGTGCCGACGCCAATCTGCTGCCGGGCTGCGAATACGTCCACGCAATCGGCGTGACGGCGACTGCCGCAGGGCTGGTGCTGAACATCGACAGCAGTTGGGGCGCAGCGACGCTGCGTTCGCGCTTCGTCGGCGATTTCAACGTCGACAACCTGCTCACCGTGCTGGGCGTGCTGCTGGCGCAGGGATTCGCGCTTCCGGCATCGGTCGCAGCGCTCGAAAAATGCGTGCCGCCGCCCGGTCGCATGGAAACCTTCACGGCGAAGGATCGGCCGCTCGCCATCGTCGACTACGCCCACACGCCCGACGCGCTCGACAAGGCATTGAACGCCGCACGCGCCCACACGGGCGGCAAGCTGGTCTGCGTCTTCGGCTGCGGCGGCGATCGCGATGCCCGCAAGCGTCCCGTGATGGGCGCCATCGCCGAACGGCTGGCCGACGTCGTCATCGTCACCGACGACAATCCACGCACCGAGGACGGCAATGCCATCGTGGCCGGCATCGTTGGAGGTCTCACGCAACCGCAGCGCGCCATCGTCGAACGTGACCGTGCGCGTGCGATCGAGCAGGCGATCCGCATGGGGCGCAGCGGCGATGTCGTGCTGATCGCCGGCAAGGGTCACGAGGACTACCAGATCGTCGGTCTCGAAACGCGCTACTTCAGCGACCGCGACGTGGTGCAGGCCGCACTGAGGAGGGAGTCATGATTTCCCGCAGCCTCAATGACATCGTGCGAGTCACGGGCGCCACACTCGTCGGCGAAAACTGCGAGTTCAGCAGCGTGTCCACCGATACGCGCACCTTGCAGCGCGGGGCGCTGTTCATCGCGCTCACGGGACCGAAGTTCGACGGTCACGATTTCGTCTCGATGGCCGCCGAGCGCGGCGCCGTCGCGGCGCTGGTCGAGCGGCCGCTGCCGGTGGAGCTACCGCAGGTGGTCGTTCCCGATGCGCTCGCAGCATTGTCGACGTTCGCGCGCGAATGGCGCCGCCAGTTCGCCATTCCCGTGATCGGCATCACCGGCAGCAACGGCAAGACGACGACCAAGGAATTGATCGGCGCGATCCTGTCGCGGCTCGGTCCCTGCCTGATCACGCGCGGCAACCTCAACAATCACATCGGCGTGCCGCTGATGCTGATGGAGCTGAACGAGACGCATCGCTACGCCGTGATCGAGATGGGCGCGAACCACCAGCGCGAGATCGCGCATCTCGCCAGTCTCGCCGAGCCCGGCATCGGCATCGTGACCAATGCGGGTGCCGCGCATCTGGAAGGCTTTGGCAGCCTCGACGGCGTGGCGATCGGCAAAGGCGAACTCTTCCAGAGCCTGCCCGCAGATGGCGTCGCCGTCATCAACGCGGACGACAAGTACGCACCGCAGTGGAAGGAGTCGCGCGCGGCCGATCGCGTGCTCACGTTCGGCTTCGAGCAGCCGGCCGATTTCATGGCGCACAAGGTGCAGTCGGTGGGCGATGCGAAGGGCTTTCGCATCGACTTCGACCTGGTGACTCCTGCAGGCACGAAGCCGGCAACGCTGGCGCTCGCCGGTCTGCACAACCTGCGCAATGCGCTCGGCGCCGCGGCGGTGGCGCACGCGGCCGGCGCGACGCTCGAGCAGATCGTCGAAGGCCTCGCTGCCATGCGCGCCGTGTCCGGCCGCCTGGAACTCAAGCCCGCGATTCACGGCGCGTTCCTGGTCGACGATTCCTACAACGCCAATCCGAGTTCGCTGAAAGCCGGCATCGATGCGCTGCGTGGCTTCGGCGGCAAGCGCTGGCTGGTGCTGGGCGACATGCTCGAACTCGGTGACAGCGCCAATGAACTGCACGCCGAGATCGGTCGCTATGCACGGCAGGCCGGCATCGAACGCCTGCTCGCCGTCGGCAAGCATTCGCATTTCGCGGTCGAGGCGTTCGGTCGCGGCGCGCAATGGTTCAACGACGTCGACGCACTGATCATCGAAGCGAGCCGCGCACTGACGGCGGGCGTCGCCGTACTCATCAAGGGATCGCGCGCCAACCGGCTCGAACGCGTTTCGGCGGCGCTCGCCGCGATGCCGCCGAAGGCAGCCAACGGGCACTGAACAACAACAAGAGAATCCCATGCTGCTCTACCTTGCCCACTACCTGAGCGAAATCCATTCCGGCTTCCGGGTATTCCAGTACCTGACGCTGCGCGCGATTCTCGCGGCCCTCACCGCGCTCGCGATTTCTTTCATCGTCGGCCCCTGGATGATCCGCACGCTGTCGACGAAGCAGATCGGCCAGCGCGTGCGCGACGACGGTCCGAAGACGCATCTCCCGAAAGCCGGTACGCCGACGATGGGCGGCGCGCTGATTCTCGTCGCCATCGGCGCGAGCACGGTGCTGTGGGCGGATCTCGAGAACCGCTTCGTGCTGGTCACGCTGCTGGTGACGCTCGCGTTCGGACTGATCGGTTTCTGGGACGACTATCTCAAACTCGTCGTCGGCAACAGTCGTGGCCTGATCGCGCGCTACAAATATTTCTGGCAGTCGGTCGCCGGACTCGGTGCGGCGGTCGTGCTGTTCATGACGGCCAAGGCGCCGGCCGAAACCGCGCTCTACGTTCCCTTCTTCAAGACCGTGATGGTGCCGCTCGGCGTCGGCTACATCGCGCTCACGTATTTCGTGATCGTCGGCACCAGCAACGCGGTGAATCTCACCGACGGCCTGGACGGGCTCGCGATCATGCCGGCAGTTCTCGTTGGCGGCGCACTGGGGGTGTTCGCGTATGCAACAGGCAATGCGGTGTTCTCGGGTTATCTCGGCATTCCATTCATCGAGGGGACCGGTGAAATACTGGTGTTCTGCGCGACGCTGGTCGGTGCCGGACTCGGATTCCTCTGGTTCAACACTTACCCGGCCCAGGTGTTCATGGGTGATATCGGTGCGCTCGCGCTTGGTGCGGCACTAGGCGTCGTCGCCGTCATCGTCCGGCAGGAGATCGTGCTGTTCATCATGGGCGGCGTCTTCGTGATGGAGACGGTCTCCGTGATCCTGCAGGTCGCGTCCTTCAAGCTGACCGGCAAGCGCATCTTCCGGATGGCGCCGATCCATCATCACTTCGAACTCAAGGGCTGGGCCGAGCCGAAGGTGATCGTGCGCTTCTGGATCATCTCCGTGATTCTCGTGCTGGTCGGCCTCGCGACCCTGAAGGTGCGTTGAGCATGACGCCGCAGGTCGACATCCGCACACCCCGCAGGCCGCAGGCCGGACGCACCGTCGTCGTCGGCCTCGGGCGCACGGGCATGTCGTGCGCGCGTTACCTGCGTTCGCGCGGTGTGGAGTTCGCGGTGACGGACAGCCGCGCCGCGCCGCCGGAAGCTTCTGCGTTGCGTGAGCTTGCGCCGGAGGCGGAGGTCGCCTTTGGCGGTTTCGACATGGGATTGCTCGATGGCGCGACCGAGATCGTGGCGTCGCCCGGCGTGTCGCTGCGCGAACCGTTTCTTGCGCGTGCGGCTGCGCGCGGCGTGCCCATCGTCGGCGACATCGAACTGTTTGCGCGCGAAGCGCGTGCGCTCATCGCGGCGATTACCGGCACGAATGGCAAGAGCACGGTGACGACGCTCGTGGCGAGGATGGCGGAGGCCGCGGGCAAGCGCGTGCTCGCCGGCGGCAACCTCGGCCGTCCTGCGCTCGAACTGCTCGATGAGCCGGTGCCGGAGCTGTATGTGCTGGAGCTGTCGAGCTTCCAGCTCGATACGACGCATTCGCTGCGAACGGCGGCGGCGACGGTGCTCAATGTGACGCCGGATCACATGGATCGTTACGACACGATCGAGGATTACGCGGCGTCGAAGGCGCGGAT
>NZ_DAINNK010000028.1:0-22494 GCF_036735925.1 Povalibacter sp. | reverse complement strand
TCTTTCCCCTCCTCCGCTTGCGGGGGAGGGCAGGGAGGGGGCGCTCGCGTATTGGGATTCAGCCTCATCAGCGATCCCGCCGCCGAGTACTACGCCGTGGAAACCAACGGCGACGTCGCCCTCATGCACGGCGCCCACCGCATGATCGCGATGTCCGAACTGAAGATCGCCGGCCTGCACAACGCCGCCAACGCCCTCGCGTCGCTCGCAATGGCTGACGCGCTCGGTCTCGATCGCGCAGCCTGCCTAAAAGCGCTGCGCGAATTCCCCGGCCTGGCCCATCGCTCGCAATGGATCGCGGACGTCGACGGCGTGCGCTACATCGACGACTCCAAGGGCACGAACGTCGGTGCGACGCTGGCGGCCGTGGCCGGCATGCCCGGTTCGCTCATCGTGATCGCCGGCGGACAGGGCAAGGGCCAGGACTTCGCACCGCTGGCCGCCGCGTTTCGCGGCAAGGTGCGGCACGTCGTGCTGCTCGGTCAGGACGCGAAACTCATCGCCGCGGCGCTCGAAGGCGTGACGACGGTGGAGTTCGCCATCGACATGGCTAAGGCGGTGAAGCTTGCATCGCGTGCGGCGCGTGCAGGCGAAACCGTGCTGCTGTCGCCCGCCTGCGCGAGTCTCGACATGTTCCGCGACTACGCACATCGCGGCGATGTATTCGCCGCCGCCGTCAGAGGGCTCACGGCATGAGCGCGAACGCCAGCACCATGTCGTTCGCCCGCTCCAACACGCGCCCACGGCGCTTCGTGTTCGATCAGGCGCTGCTGCTCAGCGTGGCCGGCATCCTGCTGCTGGGCCTCGTGATGGTCACGTCGGCCTCGATCTCCATCGCGGATCGCCAGGTGCACGAGCCGTTGCACTTCCTCGAGCGCCAGAGCGTCGGTGTGATCCTCGGTGCGATCTGCTGCGCATTCATGATGTTCATTCCCACGTCCGTGTGGGAACGCATGGCCATGCCGTTGCTGCTGTTTGCATTCCTGCTGCTGATCATCGTGCTGATTCCCGGCCTCGGTTACGAAGTGAACGGCAGCCGCCGCTGGCTGCGCGCGGGCTTCATGAATTTCCAGGCGTCGGAACTGGCGCGCGTGCTGCTGCTCACCTATCTCGCGAGCTACGTGGCGCGCCGGCAGCAGGAACTGAAGGACGAACTGAAGGGCTTCCTCAAACCGCTCGGCATCCTGATGGCGGCTGCGGCGCTGCTGCTGCTCGAACCGGACTTCGGCGCGGCGACGGTGCTGATGGCGACCGGTCTCGGCGTGCTGTTCCTTGCTGGTGTGAAACTGCGGCACTTCCTGGCGCTCGTCGCGCTCGCCGCCACCGGCATGGGCGTGATCGCCGTGACGAGCGCGTATCGCCTCAAGCGCCTGACGGCGTTCCTCGATCCGTTCGCCGATCCGTTCAACTCGGGTTTCCAGCTCACGCAGTCGCTGATCGCGGTCGGTCGCGGCGAACTGTTCGGCGTCGGCCTGGGGTCGAGCGTGCAGAAACTGTTCTACCTGCCCGAAGCGCACACCGATTTCGTGTTCGCGATTCTGGCGGAAGAACTGGGCCTGGTCGGCGTCGTCGTCACGCTGACGCTGTTCATGATCCTGGTGTGGCGTGCGTTCCGCATCTCGCGGCTCGCGGCCGATGCGGGCCTGCCGTTCCAGGCCTATTGCGCCGCAGGCTTCGGCATCTGGCTGGGACTGCAGACCTTCATCAACGTCGGCGTGAATCTCGGCCTGCTGCCGACCAAGGGCCTGACCCTGCCGCTCATGTCCTATGGCGGTTCGAGCGTGCTGGTCACGCTCGGCTGGCTCGGCCTGTTGATGCGCATTCATCACGAAGCCAGCGTCGCGGGGCGGCTCGCCGTGCGCAAGGAGCGCGACTGATGGCGCGCACCGTGCTCATCATGGCGGGCGGCACCGGCGGGCATGTTTTCCCGGCGCTTGCGGCCGCGCGCGTGCTGCGTGAGCGCGGCTTCGAACCCGTGTGGCTCGGCACGCAGCGCGGTCTCGAAGCGAAGCTCGTGCCGCCGCAGCAGATCCCCATCGAATGGATCAGCGTGAGCGGCGTGCGCGGCAAGGGCGTGACGACGCTGCTCGCCGCGCCCTTCCAGCTGGCGCGCGCAGTGTGGCAGAGCATCCAGGTCATGCGTCGCCGCCAGCCGGTCGTCGTGCTCGGCGCCGGCGGTTTCGTCTCGGGTCCGGGCGGCATCGCGGCGTGGCTGACGCGCCGGCCGCTGGTGATCCATGAACAGAACGCCGTTGCCGGCATGACCAACAAGATGCTGGCGCGTCTGGCGCAGCGCGTGTTCGAGGCGTTTCCGTCGAGCTTCCCGAAGTCGATCAAGGCCGAGCGCGTCGGCAATCCGGTGCGTCGTGAAATCGCCGCGCTGCCGCCGCCGGAGAAACGCTTCGCCGAACGACGCGGTCCGCTGCGTGTGCTCATCATCGGCGGCAGTCAGGGCGCATCGCGCCTCAACGTCGTCGTGCCGGCGGCGCTGGCGATGATCGATACCTCGCTGCGGCCGCAGGTGTTGCATCAGGCCGGCGAACGTCACATCGCACAGGCGCGCGAGTCGTACGAGAAGCACGGTGTCGAGGCCGATGTGCGTGCGTTCATCGACGACATGGCCGAGGCGTATGCCTGGGCGGATCTCGTGATCTGCCGCTCCGGCGCGCTCACGGTGTCCGAACTTGCCGCCGCCGGTGTGCCCGCCGTGTTCGTGCCGTTCGCCGCGGCGGTCGACGATCACCAGACCCACAACGCGCGCTTCCCCGTCGCGGCCGGTGCCGGCGTGCTGATTCCCGAAGCCGAGCTGACGCCGCTGCGCCTGGCGAACGAACTGCGCACGCTGCTCGAAGCGGGCCGCACGAAGCTCGCCGACATGGCCGTGAAGGCGCGCTCGATTGCGCTCACCGATGCGGATGTGCGCCTGGCCGATGCCTGCGTCGCGGCGGCGGGAGGTGCGGCATGACCGACCGCATGCGCCGCATCCAGTGCATCCACTTCGTCGGCATCGGCGGCGCCGGCATGGGCGGCATTGCCGAGGTGCTGGTCAATCTCGGCTACGACGTGCAGGGCAGCGATCTCAAGTACAACACCGTGACCGCACGACTGCAGCGGCTCGGCGCGCGCGTGATGATCGGTCATGCGGCGGAGAACATCGGCAAGGCCGATGTCATCGTCGTCTCGACGGCGGTGAGTGCGAGCAATCCGGAAGTCGTCGCCGCGAATGCGAAGCGACTGCCGATCGTGCAGCGCGCCGAAATGCTCGGCGAACTGATGCGCTTCCGTTACGCCATCGCGGTGGCCGGCACGCACGGCAAGACCACGACCACCAGCATGGTCGCGAGCCTGCTCGCGGAAGGAAATCTCGATCCGACCTTCGTCATCGGCGGCCGGCTGGTCAGCGCCGACACGAATGCGAAGCTCGGACTGGGCAAGTATCTCGTCGCAGAGGCGGACGAAAGCGATGCGTCGTTCCTGCATCTGCAGCCGATGATCTCGATCGTCACCAATATCGACAACGATCATCTGGGTACGCACGAAGGCGACTTCGAGCGTCTCAAGCAGAGCTTCGTCGACTTCCTGCACAACCTGCCGTTCTACGGACTGGCCGTGATCTGCGCCGACGATCCGGTGGTGGCCGCGATGATCCCGCGCATCAATCGTCCCGTGGTCACGTACGGGATCGAGCAGCAGGCCGACGTGCGCGCGACCGACATCGTGCGCGAAGGGTTGCGCACGCGCTTCCGCGTGCATCGCGCGGGTCGCCCCGCCGCATTGCAGGTAACGTTGAATCGCCCCGGCACGCACAACGTGCTCAATTCACTGGCGGCGATTGCCGTCGCGACGGAACTGGATGTTCCGGATGCGGCGATTCAGTCGGCGCTCGCCAGCTTTCAGGGCATCGATCGTCGATTGCAACAGAACGGCGATGTCGATACGCCGTCGGGTCGCGTCACGCTCGTCGACGACTATGGCCATCATCCGACCGAACTCGCGGCCACGCTCGAAGCGATCCGCCAGGGCTGGCCGGGCCGGCGCATCGTGCTGGCGTTCCAGCCGCATCGCTACACGCGCACACGCGATCTGCTCGACGACTTCGCGCGCGTGCTCGCGGGCGTCGACGCGCTGGTCGTCACCGAAGTCTATGCCGCCGGCGAGACGCCGATTACCGGCGCCGATGGCAAGGCGATCTGTCGCGCAGTGCGTTCGCACGGTCGCGTCGAACCGCTGTTCGTCGAGAAGGCCGAGCAGCTGCCGCAGACGCTGCTGCCGATCCTGCGCGATGGCGATCTGGTGGTGACGATGGGCGCCGGCAGCATCGGCGCCGTGGCGGCCGATCTGCCGGTGACGCTGGCTGCGAAGGGGGCTGCATGAACTCCCTCGCACTGCCGCCGGATTTCGACGCGCGCGTGTTGCGCAACGAGCGCATGGCGAAGCACACGTCGTGGCACGTCGGTGGCCCGGCGGACCTGTTCTTCACGCCGCTGGACGTGGCCGATCTCGCCGCGTTCCTGCGCAGCCTCGATCGCGCCACGCCGGTGATGTGGATCGGTCTCGGCAGCAACCTGCTGGTTCGCGACGGCGGTATCCGCGGCGCGGTGATCGATACGCACGGCGTGTTCGCGGAACTCGATCGTCTCGACGACAACGAGGTCTGGGCGGGCGCCGGCGTGGCGTGCGCCAAGCTCGCGAAGCAGTGCATCAAGTGGGGGCTCGGACCCGCGGAATTCTTCGCCGGCATTCCCGGCACGCTCGGCGGTGCGCTCGCCATGAATGCCGGCGCGTTCGGCGGCGAGACGTGGAATCACGTCGTGTCGGTAGCGACGCTGGATCGCGATGGCGTGCGTCGCGAGCGACCGGCAGCGGACTACCAGGTGGGCTATCGCCACGTCGACGGTCCGGTCGACGAATGGTTCCTCGGCGCGCGGCTGCGCTTCGAACAGCGGCCCGGCGTCAGCAGCGAAGACATCCGCATCCTGCTCGCCCGTCGCAAGGCCACGCAGCCGATCGGCGAATGGTCGTGCGGGTCCGTGTTCACGAATCCGCCGGGCGATCACGCCGCGCGACTGATCGACAGTGCGGGCCTGAAAGGCTTTCGCATCGGCGGCGCGCGCGTCTCGGAGATGCACGCGAATTTCATCGTCAACGACGGCACTGCGACTGCCGCCGATATCGAGCAGCTCATCGCGCATGTCCGCACGACCGTCGAGCAGATGCACGGCGTGAAGCTCACGCCGGAAGTGCGGATGGTGGGAGAGAAGACATGAGGCGGCTGCTGGCAACTGGCTGCTGGCCGCTGGCCAGAGAAGAGGCTTGGAAGGCCTTTATGCGGGAACGGTCCGTGCAACGCGCTGCTCTGCCTCGCAGTTCGCTCATCAGTCACTGGCGCGCAGCACGTGCCGATGTCTGGCTGCTGGCCGGCGGCCAGCGGCCAGTCGCCAGCAGCCGCAGCGAGATTCCCGCATGAGCACCGATCCCCACACCACCGATCCGCGCGCCTTCGGCCGCGTCGCCGTGCTCATGGGCGGCACGTCGTCCGAGCGCGAAGTGTCGCTCGACTCCGGGCGCAACTGTCTCGAAGCGCTCAGGCGTCGCGGTGTCGACGCGCAGGCGATCGATGGCATTCCGGCGCTGGTGCGCGAGATCGTGGCGAAGCGCATCGACCGCGTCTTCAACATCCTGCACGGCCATCACGGCGGCGGCGAAGACGGCATCCTGCAGGGCCTGCTCGAAGCCTTCGGCGTGCCTTACACCGGCTCCGACGTGCTGGGGTCGGCGCTGTCGATGGACAAGATCCGCACCAAGCAGGTGTGGCTGTCGCTCGGTCTGCCGACGCCGCGCTATGTGCGGCTCGAACGCAATGACGATGTGGCGAAGGCGGCGGCCTCGCTGGGGTTGCCGGTGATCGTGAAGCCGGCCTGCGAAGGATCGAGCGTCGGCGTGAGTCGCGTGTTCAGCGAAGCGGACCTGCCGGGCGCCGTGGCGCTCGCGGCACGTTACGAGGGCGATCTGCTGATGGAACAGATGATCGTCGGCGAGGAATACACCGTCGGCATTCTCGGCGAGACGGCGCTGCCGACGATCCGCATCGTGCCGGCGGGCGAGTACTACGACTACCACGCGAAGTACGTCGCCGAAGACACGCAGTACATCTGCCCCGGACTGACCGGTGCGGCGGAAGAGGAGATGCGCGATCTCGCGCTCGCGGCATTCCAGTCGGCGGGCTGCAGCGGCTGGGGTCGCGTCGATGTGATGCGCGATCGCAGCGGCAGGAATTTCCTGCTCGAAGTGAACACCGCGCCGGGCATGACGAGTCATTCGCTGGTGCCCAAGGCGGCGCGCGTCTTCGGCATCGAGTTCGACGATCTGGTGTGGCGCGTGCTCGAAACCAGTCTCACGCGCGGAGGGTCGCGGCCGTGATGGGAACGTCGCGCAAACGCAATCGTCGCAAGACCGAAGACGCCGGATCGGGCGGGTGGTCGCGCCTGTCGCTCGGCGGTCTGCAGCCGCTGTTCATCGAAACGATCCGTCCGGTGCTCGGCATGTCGGGCGCGATCCTCGGTGCGCTGCTGGCGATCTGGGGCCTGACCACGGCGCTCGATCGTCCGATTGCGAAGGTCGATGTGGCGGGTCAGTTCCAGCGCGTCGCGCCGGTGCAGATCGACGAAGCGGTCGCGCCGTTTCGCGGCGCCGGTTTTCTCTCGGTGGATCTCGAACGCCTGCAGGCCTCGCTCGAAGCCATTGCCTGGGTCGATCGCGCGCGCGTCGAACGCCGCTGGCCGCGCTCGGTGCGTGTCGTCATCACCGAGCATGTCGCCGCGGCGCGCTGGGGCGAGGACGGGTTGATGAACACGCGCGGCGAACTGTTCCTGAAGCACTCGCGGCACATTCCGCCCGAGCTGCCGCAGCTGATCGGTCCCGAAGGTACCGAAGAGGAAGTGGCGCATCTGTATCTCGAGAGTTATCCGCGCCTGCTCGCCGTCGGCATGCGGCTCGCGAAGGTCGAGCTCGATCCGCGCGGCGCGTGGGAACTCACGCTTTCCAATGGCGTGCAGGTGCGGCTCGGTCGACAGGACGTGCATGAGCGGCTCGAACGCTTCCTGCGTGTGGCCAGTCCGCTGGTGGCGACGCGCAGCACGGAAGTCGGCTACGTCGATCTGCGTTACAGCAACGGATTTTCGGTCGGCTGGAATCCGCCGGCGACGCGCGTGGCGCATGACGCGACCGCGACTGTGCCGGATGCGTGAGTGAAGAGGCCCCCTCCCTGTCCCTCCCCCGCTGTGCGGAGGAGGGGAAGAAGAGAGGGCGGGAATGAATCTGACTCGCAAGGTGGGAAGTGGCTAGAAAGAATGACCGCAATCTGATCGTCGGCCTGGATATCGGCACCTCCAAGGTCGTCGCCATCGTGGGCGAGATGACTCACGACGGTTCGCTGGAGGTGGTGGGCCTTGGCTCGCATCCTTCGCGCGGACTGAAGCGTGGCGTCGTCGTGAACATCGAGTCGACGGTGCAGTCCATCCAGCGCGCGGTCGAGGAAGCCGAGCTGATGGCCGGCTGCGAGATTCATTCGGTGTACGCCGGCATCGCCGGCAGCCACGTGCGCAGCCTGAACTCGCACGGCATCGTCGCGATCCGCAACAAGGAAGTGACGTCCGAAGACGTCGATCGCGTGATCGATGCGGCGCGTGCCGTGGCGATTCCGGCAGACCAGAAAATCCTGCACATCCTGCCGCAGGAATTCCTGATCGACAGCCAGGAAGGCATCCGCGAGCCGATCGGCATGTCGGGCGTGCGCCTGGAAGCCAAGGTGCACATCGTGACCGGGGCCGAGAGCGCGGCGCAGAACATCGTGAAGTGCGTGCAGCGCTGCGGGCTCGCGGTCGAAGACGTCGTGCTCGAACAGCTGGCGTCGAGCTACGCGGTGCTGGCCGACGACGAAAAGGAACTGGGCGTGTGCCTGGTCGACATCGGCGGCGGCACGACCGACATCGCGGTGTTCTCCGGCGGCGCGATCCGTCACACGGCCGTGATTCCGATCGCGGGCGATCAGGTGACCAACGACATCGCCGTCAGCCTGCGCACGCCGACGCATCACGCCGAAGAGATCAAGATGAAGTTCGCCTGCGCGCTGTCGCAGCTCGCGAACTCCGACGAGACCATTGAAGTGCCGAGCGTGGGCGATCGTCCGCCGCGCCGGCTGGCGCGCCAGACGCTCGCCGAAGTCGTCGAGCCGCGTTACGAGGAACTGTTCGCGCTGGTGCGCGAAGAACTGCGGCGCTCCGGTTTCGAGGAAGTGATCGCGGCCGGCGTCGTGCTGACCGGCGGCAGCGCCAAGATGGAAGGCGCGGTCGAGCTGGCGGAAGAAGTGTTCCACATGCCCGTGCGGCTCGGCATTCCGCAGCACATCAGCGGGCTGGTGGACGTGGTGAGCAATCCGATTCATTCGACCGGCGTGGGCCTGCTGCTGTACGGCCGCGAGAACTACATGCGCGGCCGGCGCGAATCGCCGCTCGGCGGTAACGCGCGCGGCGTGTTCGATCGGATGAAGGCGTGGTTTCAGGGCAATTTCTGATCGCGTTGCATGCGAGCAGATGAAGGTGAAGGGTGGTGCGCAGTGTCCTCTGAACGCGGTGCACCGATTTGTCGACGTGGATTTGAGATGTCGTCACGACATCGAGGGGACTAACGATGTTTGTACTTGCTGATACTGAGAATCAAGGGGCCGTCATCAAGGTCATCGGCGTGGGCGGCGGCGGCGGCAACGCCGTGTCGCACATGATCCAGACCGGGATCGAAGGCGTGGATTTCATCTGCCTCAATACGGATGCTCAGGCGCTGAAGCATTCCAAGGTCAAAGTCGGTCTGCAGATCGGCTGCAACATCACCAAGGGTCTGGGCGCGGGTGCCGATCCTGAAGTGGGCCGTCAGGCCGCGATGGAAGATCGCGACCGCATCATCGAAATGATCGAAGGCTCCGACATGCTCTTCATCACCGCCGGCATGGGCGGCGGTACGGGCACGGGCGCAGCGCCGGTCGTGGCGCAGATCGCGAAGGAGCTCGGCATCCTGACGGTCGCCGTCGTGACGCGTCCCTTCGACATGGAAGGCCGCAAGCGCATGGGCTCGGCGGAACACGGCATCAGCGAACTCAGCCGTCACGTCGACTCGCTGATCACGATTCCGAACCAGAAGCTGCTCACGGTGCTCGGCGGCGATGTCACGCTGCTCGACGCCTTCAAGGCGGCGAACCAAGTGCTGCAGGGCGCGGTGCAGGGCATCGCTGAACTGATCACCAAGCCCGGCATGATCAACGTCGACTTCGCCGACGTGCGCACCGTGATGGCGGAAACCGGCATGGCGATGATGGGTTCGGGTTCGGCACGCGGCGAGAACCGCGCGCGTGAAGCGGCCGAAGCCGCCGTCTCCAGCCCGCTGCTCGAAGACGTCAATCTGCACGGCGCTCACGGCCTGCTGATCAACGTCACGGCCGGCATGGACCTGCGCACCAGCGAGTTCAGCGTCGTCGGCGATACGGTGAAGCAGTACGCGTCGGAGGATGCGAACGTGGTGGTCGGCTGCGTGATCGATCCGGAGATGAGCGAAGACATCCGCGTGACGGTCGTTGCGACCGGCATCGGTCGCCCGGTGGCCGAGCAGATGCCGCAGCCGGACGCGCGCAAGCAGATGACGGCGATTGCCGGCGGCCGCGCCGGTCGCGTGCCGACGCTCGATGATCTGCACGTGCCGACGTACATCCGTCAGCAGCGCGACAGTGGTCGGGACTACGGCCGCGATTCCGTTGCACCGCGTCGTGCGGTCGGGGATGGCCTCAATTCCGATGACACCGCGATGCTGGATATTCCGGCATTCCTGCGGCGTCAGGCGGACTGAAGTCGTCCAGGTCAGGGAACCTGGCGGTCGGGCAAAGCGTCCCCTTGCCCGACGTTGAAGTGACCGCGTGTCGACCCCACAAGTCAGAGGCTTGTGGGGTCCGGCATGCGGTGCTACGGTGCCGCCGCTTTTCGAGGTTTCATGTACCGATTTCCTTCAGCGCCGCGATCCTCCGGCCAGCTCGGGCCCCGCACCTAGAGCCTCCCATGCTTCGCCAACGCACCATCAAGAACTCCATCCGCGCCACCGGTGTCGGTCTGCATTCCGGCAAGAAGGTGCTGATGGTGGTGAAGCCGGCGCCGCCGGATACCGGCGTGGTGTTCCGTCGTACCGATCTCGACCGGACCATCGACGTGCCCGCGTACGCCGAGAACGTCGGTGAGACCACGCTCGGCACCACTCTTATTAAAGGTGAGTCGCGGGTCTGCACCATCGAACATCTGATGTCCGCCTTCGCCGGCCTGGGCATCGACAATGCCTATGTAGAACTGTCGGCCGAGGAAGTACCGATCATGGACGGCAGCGCCGGACCGTTCGTGTTCCTGCTGCAGTCGGCGGGTGTGGAAGAGCAGTCCGCACCGAAGCGTTTCGCACGCATCCTCAAACCCATCCAGGTGGAAGAGGGCGACAAGTGGGCCCGCTTCACGCCGTACAACGGCTTCAAGGTCAATTTCGAGATCGAATTCAATCATCCGATCTTCAAGAAGCGCGACCAGATCGCGAGCATGGATTTCTCCAGCACCTCCTTCCTGCGCGAGATCAGTCGCGCACGGACGTTCGGCTTCATGCGCGATCTCGAATACATGCGTTCGAAGAATCTCGCGCTCGGCGGCTCGATGGAGAATGCCATCGTGATTGGTGACGCGGGCGTAATGAATGAGGAAGGCCTGCGCTACGAAGACGAGTTCGTGAAGCACAAGATCCTCGATGCGATCGGCGATCTGTACCTGCTCGGCAAGGGCATCCTCGGCGAGTTCAGCGGCTTCAAGTCCGGTCACGCGCTGAACAACCGGTTGCTGCGCAAGCTGATTGCGACGCCGGATGCGTGGGAGGAGGCGACCTTCGAAGGCGATGAGCAGGCGCCCATCTCTTATATGCCGGCGACGGCGGTGTCCGCCGGCGCCCTGTAGGTCAGGCTTCAGCCTGACTTCTTAATTTAAGAGGCCGGCTGAAGCCGGCCCCACAGTAAGAGCAAGACGAAGAAAATCCCCGCCTCACCCCGGCTTCCCCACCTTCACCTGCACTTTCGTGAACTGCGTCTCACCCTGCGCCCGCAGCCGTTCTGCCAGGGTTTCCTGCAGATAGTGGATCCGCGACCCCCAGGCCGCGGAATCCGCCACGATGACCAGCGTCCCCTCGCGGTAACTCGCTGAAACGACGTGGGCTTTCTCGTCGCCATCGAGCGCGGCCCGCACCCGATCCGTCAAATCGAGCGTCTCCCGGGCGCGACGCTCCAGCTGCGCGAGCAGCGGGCCCAACCCAGTCGAAATGGGCTTCATGGGTTCAGACATAAGCTGAAATGTGCAATGTGAGGGCTGACTGCTTGATCTTTGGGTTGCGGATTCTGCATATTCCCGACCGCTGTTAAGGGCAAACCCGCTGAAAGGCGGGGACGCAAAGCCACCGGTCTAAGGGCGCTGCCTTCGAAGGCAGGACGGTCACGATAGCGGGGTTGCCAGGATGTACAACTCGAATCATCGGTTCTACGTCCACACCTCTCTGGATATGCCGTTGGTGCAGCTTTCTCGATGCGGCTGCGCCGGCAGGACGTTTTTGTCGCGCCAGATTTTTTGAGGACGCGAGGCATGATCGAATGAACGTCATCGTCTTTTCCAAACGCCTGGGGCGCGCTCGCCAGATCGAGCTCGGCCGCCCGCTGGCTGCGACGGTGACCATCGGTCTGATCGTGACCATCCTTGCCGGCGTGCTCTTCGCCGGGGTCCAGCTCGGACGCAGCAACGTTTTCGCTCCTACCGCCCAGGTCGCCGACTGGGGCCGCCGGCTCGAAGAGCAGCGCCAGCAGGTCGTCGACGCCAGGCAGGAATTGCAGAACCGTCTCGATGCGCTGGCCGGCCGCGTCGGCCAGATGAATGCCCACGTGATCCGCCTCGATGCGCTGGGCCGCCGCCTGACGGAGATGGCGCACCTCGACAAGGGCGAGTTCGATTTCGACCGCGTGCCCGCCGTCGGCGGACCCGAGGCTCTGGCCGAGAGCGCGCTGGTTGCGGCACCGGACATTTCTTCGATGCTCGATACCCTGAGCCGCCAGATCAAGGATCGCGAGCGCCAGCTCAGCGTACTGGAAAGCCTCATTTCCACCCGCAATCTCAGCCGGCAGATCGTTCCGGGCGGACGCCCCGTCATGCAGGGCTGGATTTCCTCCTACTTCGGCCAGCGCACGGACCCGTTCAACGGCCGCACCGTCTACCACAAGGGCATCGACTTCGCGGGGCCTGCGGGCTCGCAGGTCGTCGCCGTCGCTGCCGGCGTCGTGACCTACTCGAAGGACCGTTTCGGCTACGGCAAGACCGTGGAGATCAACCACGGCAATGGCTACGTGACGCGCTATGCGCACAACCAACGCACGCTGGTGACGCCGGGCGACACGGTGCAGAAGGGCCAGGCCATCGCCCTGATCGGCTCGACAGGCCGTTCCACCGGGCCCCACCTGCATTTCGAAGTACTCAAGAACGGCCGGGCCATCGACCCGATGAGCTTCGTGCGGCAGTAGCTGCAGGCCGGGGCGGCAGTCCCGGATGATGACGGCGTCTTAATTCCAGCACCGACTTCCGACTCTGCCTGTGGGGCCGGCTTCAGCCGGCCTCTGGCTGTAGGTCAGGCTTTAGCCTGACATCCAAAGGCCGGCTGAAGCCGGCCCCACAGCTAGAAAAACAAGGCCCGCCGCCCTCGGCCTTGTTTTCGCACGCCCCGCCCCGAACTCGGCCTGTCGGTCCCAAGGCCGCGCACGTCCATCAAAAAAACCCGACGGCATGGGGTCGCAGGGTGGCGTGTACAATCGCGTCCTTTCTTTTGGCCCACCTCGGAGCTCTCTCTCGTGGCGAATTGGCTCAGCCAACTGTTCGGCAGCCGCAATCAGCGGCTCGTTAATGGATATTCCAGGGCCGTCAGCCGGACCAATGCCCAGGAACCCGCGTTCCAGGCACTGAGCGACGAGGCGCTGCGCGCCAAGACCGAGGAATTCCGCAAGCGCCTCGCCGACGGGGCGACCGTCCACGACATCCTTCCGGAAGCCTTTGCGGCAGTGCGTGAAGCCGCGCGCCGCACGCTCGGCATGCGCCACTTCGACGTGCAGCTCATCGGCGGCATGGCGCTCAACGACGGCAAGATCGCCGAAATGCGCACTGGCGAAGGCAAGACGCTGGTCGCGACCCTGCCGGCCTATCTGAATGCGCTGCCCGCGAAGGGCGTGCACGTGGTCACCGTGAACGAATACCTGGCCTCGCGCGACGCCGAGTGGATGCGCCCGGTCTACGAATTCCTCGGACTCACGGTCGGCGTCATCAGGAGCGGCCAGTCGTCGGAAGAAAAGCGCGCCGCCTATGCGTGCGACATCACCTACGGCACCAACAACGAATTCGGTTTCGACTACCTGCGCGACAACCTCGCGTTCCGTCTCGAAGACCGTACGCAGCGCGGACTCGCCTTTGCCATCGTCGACGAAGTGGACTCGATCCTGATCGACGAGGCGCGCACGCCGCTGATCATTTCCGGCCCCGCCGAAGAAAGCACCGAGCTGTACGTCGCCATCAACAAGCTGGTGCCGCGGCTCAAGCGCCAGGAGTCCGAAGAAGGCGAGGGCGACTACTGGGCGGATGAGAAGTCCCGCCAGGTGCACCTCTCGGATACCGGTCACGAACACGCCGAGGAACTCATCACCGAAGCGGGCCTGCTGAGCCCCGACCAGAGTCTCTACGACGCATCGAACATCCGCCTGATGCATCACCTGAACGCAGCGCTGCGCGCGCACGCGTTGTATCACCGCGATGTCGAGTACATCGTGCGCAACGGCGAAGTCATCATCGTCGACGAATTCACCGGTCGCACCATGCAGGGCCGGCGCTGGTCCGACGGCCTGCACCAGGCCGTCGAAGCGAAGGAAGGCGTGCGGGTTCGCGAAGAGAACCAGACCGTCGCCTCCATCACCTTCCAGAACTACTTCCGCATGTACACGAAGCTGTCGGGCATGACCGGCACCGCGGACACGGAAGCGTTCGAATTCCAGTCGATCTACGGCCTCGAAGTCGTCGTCATCCCGACCCACCGGCCGATGATCCGCAAGGACCATGCCGACTTCGTGTACCTCACCGCGAAGGACAAGTACGACGCCATCATCGAAGACATCCGCGATTGCGTCGCGCGCGGCCAACCGGCGCTGGTCGGCACGACGTCGATCGAAACGTCGGAATACCTCGCCAAGCTGCTGCAGGAACACAAGATCGCGCACGAAGTGCTGAACGCCAAGCAGCACGAGCGCGAGGCCCACATCGTCGCGCAGGCGGGTCGTGCGGGCTCCGTGACGATTGCCACCAACATGGCCGGTCGCGGCACCGACATCGTGCTCGGCGGCAATCCCGAATCGGACCTGCACGGTATCGATCCGAACGATGAAGCCGCGCGTCAGAAGGCACGCGACGAATGGAAGGTGCGTCACGACGCCGTGCTCGCCGCCGGCGGCCTGCACATCATCGGCACCGAACGCCACGAATCGCGGCGCATCGACAACCAGCTGCGCGGCCGTTCGGGCCGTCAGGGCGACGCAGGTTCGAGCCGTTTCTATCTTTCGCTCGAAGACAACCTGATGCGCATCTTCGGCGATCCCGAGCGCACCAAGCGCTGGCTGCAGACGGCCGGCATGAAGGAAGGCGAAGTGATCGAGAGCCGCATGCTCTCGAAACAGATCGAACGCGCACAGCGCAAGGTCGAAGCCCACAACTTCGACGCCCGCAAGAACCTGCTCGAATACGATGACGTCGCCAACGACCAGCGCAAGGTCATCTACCAGCAGCGCACCGAACTCATGGGCGCCGAGGACGTGGCCGATGCCGTCGCCGGCATCCGTCATGAAGTCGTGAACACGGTTTCCGATCGCTTCATGCCGCAGGGCAGCCCGGAAGAAATGTGGAACGTCGAATCGCTGACCGAGACGCTGCAGCGCGACTTCGGCGTGCCGCTCGATGTCAAGGGCTGGCTGGAGCAGGACAAGAATCTCAACGACCAGGATGTGCGCGAACGCATCGTGAAGACGCTTGACGAGGCCTATCAGTCGAAGGTCGACATGTACGGCGTGCCGGTCGTGCGGCACCTGGAAAAGGCCATCATGCTGCAGCAGCTCGACTCGCACTGGCGCGAGCACCTGGCGGCGATGGACTACCTGCGCCAGGGCATTCATCTGCGCAGCTATGCGCAGAAGAATCCGAAGCAGGAATACAAGCGCGAAGCCTTCGAACTGTTCTCGTCGATGCTCGATCGCATCAAGCACGACACCGTGTCGCTGCTGTCGCGCATGCAGCTGCGCACGCAGGCCGAGATCGATGCCGAAGAAGCGGAGCGTCAGGCGCGACTCGAGCGCGCCATGCGCTTCCAGCACGCCGCTCCCGAGCAGATCACCGCGCCGCAGCCGCCCGAGCCGCTGCCGGGGGAAGAACCGGCGCCGGTGTCGCAGTTCGTTCGCGAGACCAAGAAAGTCGGACGCAATGAAATGTGTCCGTGCGGCTCCGGCAAGAAGTACAAGCACTGCCACGGCATGCTCGCGAAGGAAGGATAAGCCAGGGAATGCGTCCTCCTGCCCACGTCCTCGCCGGCGCCATTTTCAACGACGAGGGACAGGTCCTCGTCGCGCAGCGTCCGCCCGGCAAGCACATGGCCGGCGGCTGGGAATTTCCCGGCGGCAAGCGCGAACCCGGCGAGGAACGTCTGCAGGCACTGACCCGCGAGCTGCACGAAGAACTCGGCATCGAAGTCCTCGGTGCCGAGCCGCTGATCTGCTACGACCACCAGTATCCCGACCGCCTCATCACGCTCGATCTGTGGCTGGTGACGAAGTACAACGGCGTGCCGCAATCGCTCGAAGGCCAGACGCTGGCGTGGGTGAAGGTCGGCGATCTGGAGCGGACCGGCCTGCTGGATGCGGACAAGCCGATGATTCCCGCGCTGGAGCGTGTGGAAGGCTGGGCGTTGGGTTGCAAGCTGTAGTGTCGAGGGATTCTTCTCTTCCTGTAGGTCAGGCTTCAGCCTGACTCCGAGAGGCCGGCCGAAGCCGGCCCCACAGCAAGAACCCGCTCGAAGAACCTCACCACCATCTCGTAGTAATGCCGCCCGGTCTGCGGGATGCGCACCAGTCCGTGCTTGCTGCCCGGATAAGTCATCAGCTCGAACGGCTTGTCGAGCGACTGCAGTCGCTGCATCAGCATCGTGCTGTGCGTGAACAGCACGTTGTCGTCGGCCATGCCGTGTACCAGCAGCAGGTTGCCGTGCAGTGAATCGACGTAGGGCAGCACGCCGCTGACTTCGTAACTGTTACCGGCGCTCGGCAATCCCAGATACCGTTCGGTGTAGTGCGTGTCGTAGAGGCGCCAGTCGGTGACAGGCGCGCCGGCGACGCCGGCTTTGAACACCGTGGTCGTCGTCAGCGCCATCAGCGACATGTAGCCGCCGTAGCTCCAGCCCATGATGCCGATGCGTTCGCCGTCGACGTACGGCAGGCGCTTCAGATAGTCGACGCCGCGCAGCTGATCTTCGATTTCGACTTTGCCGAGCCGCCCGCTGATCGCCGTGTCGAAGGCTTCGCCGCGGAATCCCGAGCCGCGATTGTCGAGCGAGAACACCACGAAGCCGTGCTGCGCGAGCAGCTGGCGGAAATATCCCTGCACGGCGCGCGAACCGCCCATCCAGTCCTTGCGCACGTATTGCTGGTGCGGTCCGCCATAGACGTCGATGACGACCGGATAGCGTTTGCCCGCATCGAACGGAACCGGCCTGATGAGCCGGTAGTAGAGCGCCTGTCCGTCGCTCGCCTGCAGCGAACCGAATTCCTCGCTCGAATGGTTCGCGCGAAAAGCCTGATACGGATGATTCTCGTCCAGTTCGTTGCGCATCAGCCAGCGACTTACCTTGCCGTCCAGCGAGCGCAGGCTGGCGGTCGGCGGCTGTTGCGGGGAGGACCATTGATCCAGGTAGAACCGGTGATTCGGCATGAGCCGCGCATCGTGCACGCCCGGTTCGACAGAAATTCTTCGCGGCCTGGCGGGATCGCCCGTTGTTAGCGACGTCGCGTACAGATGGCGTTCGAGCGGCGAGGCCTCGTTCGCCATGAAGTACATGAGTCCCTTGTTTTCGTCGATGCCGACGAGGCCGTCCTCCGTGCCATCGCCGACGACCATCCATGAGCCGCTGGTCAGCGGCCGGATGAGCCTGCCGTCCAGATCGTAGAGATACAGATGCCGGTAACCGGAACGACGCGAAGCCCAGACGAAAGCATTGCGCTTTTCCAGGAAGCGCAGGTCGTCGTGCAGTTCGATCCAGGCCGGACTCGTTTCCGTCAGCAGCGTGCGTGTCTTGCCGGTGCCGACATCGACCTTGATCAGGTCCAGCGTTTTCTGGTCGCGCGTCTGTTTCTGGACAGCGAGATGCCGTGAATCGCGAAACCAGTTCACGCGCGCCAGATAGCCATCGTCGAAGTTCAGCGGCACGGCCGTGATGCGACCGGACCCCAGTTCGAGTACCCGCAGCTCGACATGCGTGTTGGCCGTGCCGGCCGCCGGATAGCGTTGCCGCGTGACGCGCGCGCCATCGGCGTTGATCTCCAGTCGCTCGACTTCCTGCACCGGCGAGTCGTCGATACGCGTGAACGCGATGCGCTTTTCATCGGGAGACCACCAGTAGCCGGTGGAACGATCCATCTCCTCCTGCGCGACGAATTCGGCCACACCGTTCTGGATCAGGCCCTCGCCATCGGCGGTCAGCGCCCGCTCTTCGCCGCTCGACAGCTCGATGACGAACAGATCCTGGTCGCGCACGAAGCTCACATGGTTGCCGAGCGGCGAGAAGCGCGCATCGGTTTCGTAGCTTTCGGTATTCGTCAGTCGACGCACCGGATCGCGTTTCGCGACGAGGTCGTACACATAGAGATCGCCGCCCAGCGGTACGAGCAGCCGCTTGCCGTCGCTCGAGAACCTGTACTCGACGATGCCCTTCAGCGACGCCGTGCGTTGCCGCTCGCGCCTTGCCTCTTCTTCGGCCGACAGTCGTTCATCGCCGGTCACGAAGGCGCGCGAGTCGACCAGCAACTTCTGCTGTCCCGTGCGGGTGTCGAAGGCCCAGAGATCGAGCTGATCCTTGTTGTCGACCTTGCCCTGCAGGTAGGTGACGTAGCGCCCGTCGGGCGAAAACTCCGGACTGCGCAATCGCGGTCCGCTCAGATCCGTGCCGCTGAACAGACGTTCGACGCTGAGTTTTCCGGGATCGGCCGCTGCGCAGATTGCGACAGGCAGCATCAGGGAAACGACGAGCAGGCCGCTTGTATACCGCATCGGTGTTTTCGAAGGCTGTAGAGTTGCGCTTGCGTGACCATATCACGATGCCCCGAGAGGATTTGCGATGAGCCGAACCGTTGTGGCCTTGTGCCTGCTGTTGCCGACGATCGCCGCTGCCGAAGTTGCGGCCTATCCGGCGTCGAAGCGCATCGAGCACGTCGATACCTATCACGGCGTGCGGGTGGCTGATCCGTATCGCTGGCTGGAAAACATCGGCACGACGGAAGTCGCCGACTGGGTGACGGCGCAGAACAAATTGTCGCAGCCGTACCTCGAAGCAATTCCCGCGCGCGAAAAGATCAAGCAACGCCTGACGGAACTGTGGAATTACGAACGCTATGACGTGCCGAAGAAGCGCGGCGGCCGCTACTTCTTCCTGCGCAACGACGGCCTGCAGAATCAGAGCGTGCTGTACGTGACGGATTCGCTCGTCGGGGAACCGCGCGTACTGCTGGATCCGAACAAGTTCAGCGGCGACGCCACCGTGGCGCTGGGCGAGTTCGTGCCGAGTCCCGACGGCAAGCTGCTCGCCTACAGTCTTTCGGACGGCGGCACCGACTGGCGTACATGGTACGTGCGCGAGGTCGACAGCGGCAAGGATCGCCCCGATGCATTGAGCTTCATGAAATTCCGCGAAGTCGCCTGGACGAAGGACTCGAAGTATCTCTACTACTCGCGCTATCCGCAGCGCGAAGACGGCAAGGGCGACGATTCGAAACAGCAGTCGATCTACCTGCACAAACTCGGCGACAACCAGCAGGCCGATCGCTCGATCTTCCGCGTCACCGATCACCCGACGCGTTATCCGTATCCGCAGGTGTCCGACGACGGGCGCTATCTCATCATCACGCTGTACGACGGCTCGCAGAAAATGGGCATCTACTATCAGAAGCTCGATGCGAACTCGCAGCCCCAGGGGCCGGTCGTCAGGTTGTTCGATGGGTTCGATGCCGACTATGAAGTCGTGGCGGCGATGGATGATGTCTTCTATGTGCTGACCACGCGCGGTGCGCCGAACTCACGCCTGGTCGCGGTGCCTGCACAGCCCGATGGCGCGGCGAAAATGCGCGACGTGCTGGCAGAGAAATCGACTGCGCTGCTGGCGGCCTCCGTGGTCGGCAAGCGCGCCATCGGCCAGTACGTCAGGGACGCTTACTCGGTCGTCAGCGTCAGCGACCTGCAGGGCAAGCCGCTCTATGACGTGCCGCTGCCCGGCTACGGACAGGTCAGCGGTTTCGAGACCGACGTCGACGATGCCGAGACATTCTTTCTCTACAGCGATTTCCTGACGCCGGCCTCGGTGTCACGGCTCGATGTCGGCACCGGCAAGGTCGAGGCGTTCCGCACGCCGAAGATTGCGGCCCAGACCAGTCAGTACGTGACCGAGCAGGTGTTCTACAAGAGCAAGGACGGCACGCGCGTGCCGATGTTCATCACGCATCGGCGCGATCTGAAGAAGGACGGCACCGCACCGCTGATGCTGTACGGCTATGGCGGATTCAACATTTCGCAGCAGCCCGGTTTCAGTGTGCCGGCGCTGGTGTGGCTGGAAATGGGTGGCGTATATGCGGTGGCCAATCTGCGCGGCGGTTCCGAATACGGCGAGGCCTGGCACGAAGCCGGCACGCGTCTGCAGAAGCAGAATGTGTTCGACGATTTCATCGCCGCGGCCGAATGGCTGATCGCCGGGAAATACACATCGACGCCGAAGCTCGCGATCCGCGGCCGCAGCAACGGCGGCCTGCTCGTCGGCGCCGCCATGACGCAGCGTCCCGATCTGTTCGGCGCTGCGCTGCCCGGTGTCGGCGTGCTCGACATGCTGCGATATCACACGGCCAGCGCGAATGCGCGCCAGTGGTCGACCGACTATGGTCTGAGCGAGAACGCCGACGAGTTCAAGGCTCAGTATGCGTACTCACCGGTGCACAACGTGAAAGCAGGGCAGTGCTATCCGCCGACGCTCATCACTACGGCCGATCGCGACGATCGTGTCGTGCCTTGGCACAGCTACAAATTCGCGGCAGAGCTGCAGCATGCGCAAGGCTGCAAGAATCCGGTCCTGCTGCGCGTCGAGACCCGCGCCGGTCACGGTGCCGGCAAGCCGGTGTGGATGCAGATCGAGGACTGGGCGGATCAGTGGGCGTTTCTGACGCGGACGCTGGGGATGCAGTGACTTTTCCCTCTTCCCCTGTGGGGCCGGCTTCAGCCGGCCTGCTTGGGAGTCAGGCTAAAGCCTGACCTACAGGGGAACGCGCAGGCGTGACCGCTATCGCTCGCGCGGCGATTCCTCATCGACGCTCTCGTCGATGCTCTCCCCTGGAATCGCATGCTTCTCCGCGGCCCATGCCCCCAGATCGATCAGCTTGCAGCGTTCGGTACAGAATGGTCGCCACGGCGAGGCCTCGGACCATTCGACGGGGCGGCCGCAGGTGGGGCAGGGAACGGTGGGCATGGGGGGCGGACTGTTGGCTACTGGCTGCTGGCGACTGGCCAGAAAAGCTGTGTCGACGGACTCTGGCCAGTCGCCAGCAGCCAGCCGCCAGCCGCCTTCCTCACGTACACGTCGTCAGCAGAAACTTCACGTCATCGCCCGTCTGCACGGGCCGCGTATTCACATCCGTCGATGTCATGAAGCGAATGCTGCAGCGGTGGTGACTGCCGCTGATCTCGGGAAACAGGTTCGTGTCGGCGGGCAGCGTGATGCGGATGAGCTGGCAGGGATTCTCGCGCTCGAAGGCCAGCTGGAAGGTGCCGCTCACGGCGGTTTCCTGCCGGGGTCGCGCCGCTTCGCGGGTCAGCCAGAGCAGTTCGGTCACGGCATCGCAGAGCGGGCGGATCGTCGACATCCAGCCATTGAACGTCTGCGTGCGTTGCTCGAACGGCTGATCGAGCCAGTGCCGATAGTCGGGCAGATCAAACTCGCAGGTGCCGCCCGGGATGGCGCTGCGGTGCTTGATCGCATTGAGGAACTCGGAATCGCGCAGGCGCTGCATGAACATGGCGCCGGCGTTGTTGAGTTCGGTCCGCAGCTTCGCGAGGTTCGACAGCACTGCCTTGAGCCGGCCGCCATCGACCCCGGGCTTGGCGCCGTATTCGTGCATCACGGCCATCTGCCGTTCCAGTTCCTTCAGGACTTCGCTGCGGATGTCGCCGCGCGCCGTGATGGCGAGGATTTCCAGCAGCGAACTCATGGCCGCGCGGGTCGACCACGCGTCGGCACGTTCCTCGTGGTACAGCGTCTGCTGATACAGGAAGTCCAGCCGCAGAAAGGTGCGCATCCGCTCGTTGAGCGGCTGTTCGTACACGGTGGGCGCGGCCCTTGCCGTTCCTGGTGCGGTGGCGTCTGCAGAGGTCATCGCCGGATTGTGCTGCACTCAACGACGTGAGGGAAGCCGCGAGTGATCGACCCCTTCCCCCGCTTGCGGGGGAAGGTTGGGATGGGGGGCGCTTACGCGTTTATCGCCAGATTCTCGTAGTTCTGATGCAGCGTGAGCACGAACTGCTCGAGGTCGGCCAGAGTTCCGGTGTTGACGATGACGTCATCCGCGGCATCGAGGCGCTGCTCGCGGGTCGCCTGAGCCGCAAGAATGCTCCGCGCCTGCTCGGCGTTCGACTTGTCCCGCGCCATCAGCCGCTCGATCTGCTGCTCCTCAGGACAATCGACCACGAGCACGCGGTCATAGACGTCACTGCGCCCGCCCTCGACCAGCAGCGGAATCACATGAATCTGGTAAGCACCGCCGGCAGCCGTCGAGCGTCGCGCCAGTTCGGCGCGGATGGCGGGATGCGTAATGGATTCCAGCAAGCGGCGCTGGGCCGGATCGGCGAATACCCGATCCCGCAGGCGACGACGGTCGAGCCGGCCCGAGGCATCCAGTACGTCGCGTCCGAAGGCGGTCACGATTTCCGCAAAAGCCGGCAGGCCGGGTTCGACCACGTCGCGGGCAATCCGATCGGTATCGAGCACCGGTACGCCGAGGTTGTCGAACAGCTGCGCCACGGCCGACTTGCCGCTGGCGATGCCGCCGGTGAGGGCGATGAGGAGGGGGCG